>JAAZMX010000040.1 GCA_012798565.1 Candidatus Kuenenbacteria bacterium | reverse complement strand
TAATCTATTTAACCAAAAATTAACAGAATGGTTAATTCATTACAATTTTGAACGACCACACCAAACTTTAGATTATCTGCCACCGATTAACTTTAGCTTTAGATATCACCATGTGTTACCTATGTACCCGTCTAGTACATGGGCTTGATTTTTGGAAATAGGTGATGTAATTTAGAAACAAACAGAAACCCAGACTCAAAAAGGAGCACTCCATGAAAAAGACAAAAAGAGCAGTCACGTTTCGGCCGATATCCGGCCATCGGTTTCGGGTTCTTGTCAACGGCAAACCTGGAATCGTCATTGCAGCCGCAGCGGCACGCCGATATCGGCTGGATATGGAGAATCGGCAGACGCGAAAGAATTTGGGGGCCTTGCCGGCACGGAAACCGGAGAAACCAATGATACCCCAAGTCAAAATTGACGCTAATGACTACTGGCGTTGTACCAAGTGTTATGCTTGGAACCATGCCTGGGGTGTGGGTTTAAAAACCTGCAGTTCGTGTAGCCAGATGGCCATGACCAAGCGCTAACCCCGCACTGCGATTAAAGGGCGGCTCGACTGATTGTCGGTCTGCCCTTTTCTTTTGCCAAGAAACTAGCTGACGGCTATAATGATGTTATGAATAAATTACAAATTTGGCTCACAAAAAATAGCGGTAAAGTGCTGGCTGGGATGATCGGCCTGTATGTTTTGGTTATGACTGGAGCGTGTGTTTGGAAATACCATAATTTTCTGTATGACGGACTGGATTTGGCGATTTATAATAATGCACTCTGGAATACGGCGCACGGCAACTGGTTTTGGTCCTCAATCCAAGGACATAATTATTGGGGGGATCATTTTGAACCAATATTAATTTTACTCCTGCCGATTTATTATCTTTGGCAATCACCGATACTGCTTTTAATTTTACAAACGCTGGCTTTGGGGCTGGCGGCCTGGCCGATTTACAAAATAAACCAAAAAATTCTTGGTAAAAATTTGTTGACTCTTGGTTTAGCTCTTTTGTGGCTCGTTAATCCCCTGGTACACAATATCAACCTTTATGAATTTCACGCCATTGCTTTTTTGCCGCTGTTATTTTTCTCGTTATTTTATAATTATTTAAAACTCAAAGATCAGCCTGCAAAAAAATTATTTTTATCTTTTTATATTCTTGTATTTTTATGTTTAATCGTTCGCGAAGACGTGGCTTTTATTATATTAACTTTTCTAACAATCATCCTCGCTGATGCTTTAAAAAATAAAAATAAAAAGCTTTTACAAGTTGCGAGCTGGGGATTGCTGGTGACGATTGTGTATTTGGTGGTTTCCTTTCAAATTATCAGCCACTTTTCGCCCAGTAATTTTTCGCCTTTTGCTTATTACTATGGCTGGTTAACTAAGGCTAGTGTCGGACAAATATTGGCACATCTTGTCACTCTGACAAATCTGGAGATGGTACTCGGTTTTCTGGCGCCGTTTTTCTTTTTGCCGGCGCTTAAACCCAAATGGTTGATTTTAACTGTTATACCGTTGGCACAAATCATTTTTTCCGCGGCTGGGGGCGGAGCTTTGGTTTGGCAATTGCATTACGCGGCGCTTTTTTTGCCGGGGCTAGTGCTCGCTTTTGTTTATGGTTTTCAGGGGGCCAATCAGTGGGCGACACGATATTTCCGGGACGGCAAACTTTTATTTTTAATTATCATAATTTTTAATCTGGCTTTGTGGCCGAGCTTTGGACCTTGGGGAATGAAAAATAAAATCACCGGCCAGGAGGCGGCGAAGCGAACAATGATTCAAAAAATAGAGCCGGGGGCTGGGGTAGTGGCTAGCTTTAGATTATTGCCAAATCTATCCAGCCGAGGGGAAATTTATGCTCTACATTACTATTTCTTGGGGGTGCAACAATTCGCTCAAGCTGAATACGGAGCGAAAAACGAAACGAAGTATGTGATCATCGACGAGAAAGATTATCAATACTATGACGATATTTTAAAAACTTCTGCTTGGGCGGGAAAATATTATGATCGAGGATACGAGAGATTGGAAACACTTTTGTCCTCTTACAAAAAAATAGAGGAGACGGGCACAATCAGTTTGTGGGGGAAAATCTAAAGAGAGAACTAATTTGGCAATTTAAATCCGGCTTAGAGGGCCGGATTTTTGAAAATATAAATAGTGGTTCTCTCAAAGCCGCCAAAATGTTTTTCGCTCACTTTGGTCCAGGCGTGATTATAAAACCAATCAAGCACCAATTCAGAACGATGAACCGGAGCTGAAGTGTCTGGATAAATCAGAAAAACACGTTTGGCATTATGAAAAAATTGCTGAAAGTCAGGTAAGGTCTTGACGTCCAAGAGCGGATACCAGTTATATTTAATAGCCAAAAGCAGGCGGTCGGTGCCCAGATCGGCGGTCAGGTTGTGGTTGAGTGGCAAGGGCTTGGTAGCATAATGATTCAAGACCAGTTCATAAATAAAAGCAGGGAAAAAGATTGTATCGCCCGCGGTCAGATTTTGCTCGACATAGGCAGTGGCCTGGGTCCACTGATGCTGGCCTTGGTTTTTGATAATCCAAAAATTATAGGGGGCAAACAAAACCATTAGGACAGCCAAGGATATCTTCAGATAAAAATTCTGAAGATGCAGGCGGTCAAAGCCAAGGGCCAAAATAAGAAAAAGACCGGCGCTACCGAGAATATAATATTTGGAAACCCAAACTTGAAAGCAAAAACCGATCATGAGCGGCACAATAAATATAAAGAGGGCGAAAACAGCACCCGGAGCCGGGTCTAATTTTATTTTAATTTCCTGACGGAAAAGAGAAAATTCCCTCAGGCGCAAGAAGGCTAACAAAAATAATAAACCCAAAAAGATTAGAGCAAAAAGTTCTATAAGGGGGATTTCATCACCCAAAAAGAAAAAAGAACGCGGCAATTCAAACAGAAAAAAACCGCTGCCGTTGGTATGGAAATACCAGGCACTGGTGGACAGGCGAGAGAGATTGTGAACAGCGAAACTGATAAACCAGGGCAACCAGGCTAAAATAACTAACAGATTGGCCAGAAGCCAGCTGGCAAGCGGCGGGGTTTTCTGGCGCCAGAGAAAACGCCGAAATAGCCAATAAAGATTGACGGCGGCAAAAATAAAAACAGCGGTCAGGTGGGTGTAGAGAGCCGCGACGGCAAATAGGGCGTAGAAAAAAAGCTGGCGGCGCGAACCGGTCTCAAGATAGTCCCAGAAAAAATAAAAAGACAATAAACCGAAAGATAACAAAAGCGGATACATGCGCGCGTCCATGGAGGTAAACAGGTGGTAGCAGGAAAAAGCCGAGAGCAAGGCGGCGAAGAGTCCGACGGCGGGCCGGCCGGAAATTTTCTTGCCTAAAAGATAAAGTAAAAAAATATTTAACGTGGAGAATAGGACCGAGGAGAGGCGCAGTACCAATTCACTGGAACCAAATAATTTTATCCAGAAATGCAAAAGCCAGTAGTGGAGCGGCGGATTGTTTTCCCACTGAAGATATTGCCAGCTGGCGACCAAGCCCTTTTCGGCAATTTTCAGACTGACGATCTCGTCAAACCAAAAACTTTGCGAATGGAAAACGGCCACCAGCCGCAGAGCGAGGCCGGCTAGAATAATCAGGACTAAATAAAGAATGACTGAGGATTTTTTCATCGGAAAAATTTTAATTTTAAAACTAATTTAAAAAATTCCAGAATATCTTTAGTGCCCAGCTTTGACGACCCTCGCTGGCGGTCCAGAAAAGTGACTGGTAATTCATTAATTTTCAGACCTGCTTTTTCCAGGCGATAAACCATTTCAATCTGAAAAGCGTAGCCATTACTCTTTATGCCAGTATAATCAATCGCGCGCAGGGCAGAGGCGCGAAAACAGCGAAAACCGGCGGTAATATCTCTGGTTTTTAGCCCAAGAAGCAAGCAGGCAAAAAACATCGCACCATGGGAATATAATTTGCGGCGCCAATTCCAGCCGATAATCTGCCCGCCGGGCACCTTGCGCGAGCCGATAACCAAATCAGCGCCGGTCGCGGCGGCAAGCAAGCGCGGGAGATCTTTGGGGTCATGGGAAAAATCAGCGTCCATTTCGATCAGATACTCGGCGCCCTGGTCGAGACAATGACGAAAGCCTTCGCGATAGGCAGAACCTAGTCCGAGTTTGCCCGAGCGATGAATAACCCGAAGTGGGTAATGATCGGCGAGTTCTTCGGCTAGTTGTCCGGTACCGTCAGGAGAATTATCATCAACAATCAAGACAGATAAACCGGGAATAGATAAATTAAAAATAGCTTTGACCAGTTGGGCCAAGTTATCCTTTTCATTGTAGGTGGGAATGATTACGACGGCTTGCATAAGTTCTAAGGTAAATCTACCTGATAAATCACAGTTTGGCCAGAGCGAAAGACTGAACGGAGATAATTTTTATCAGCTGGGATAAAATCACCAATGGCGTCCTCTGTACCGCTAAAAAACAAATAGTCCAAATGGTTCTCCCGAAGAAATCGCTGTTTTAAATCATCATGATCATTGGTTTTAAAAAACCAAAAAGTAAAGGCGGATTTGCTTTCAAAAAATAAGGTTTCCACACCATGACCGACAAAAACACGCTGACCGGTTTGGCCAGGGATAAGGTTACCGTTAAGAATGTCGCAAAGCACCTTATCGGTGACAACGAGATGATCTTTAAGCCACTGATAACCAGCGAAGCGATCAGGAGAAATATAGAGTTGTTCGATATATTGAGGATCAGTAAAGATAGAAAATTCGCGGACAAAATTGAAAATCTGTGAGGGACAAAGCAGGGTAATAAAGACAATGACCGCTAAATACTTATTGCGGATATAGAAATCAAAATTAGCGGGCGATAAAACCCGACGCAAATAGACATAGAGATAATTTAGCCCGCTAACGGCCAAGAGGGTCATGGGTATCTGCCAACCCTGGAGCATGCGCCTCTGCCAAGGTAGGGGCGAATAGATGAAAGCAAGCTGGATCACCAGCCAAATTGTGAGAAAGACTGTTTGATTGGTCCAGGCGCGGCGGCGGATGAGATTATAAAGAGCGTAAATAGCCCCTAAAAAAAGCGGGCCAAAACTGATCAGGGTGACCCAAAGAGAGGGGGTCAGACAGATATTTTGCAGGGTGCGGAAACGGGTCAAGTCATCATAGTAGGATAGCCATAAGTAATAAATGACGGCGGGTGAAGAAAGCAAGCAGACGAGCAGAAAATGTTTTAGATAGGCAAAACTAATTTTTTTATTTTTGATAAATTGATAAAACAAATAACCGGCCATGATAGCCAGCAATGTGGGTATATGAAAGGGGTGAAAAGTAAAGAGGACTAAACAAAACAAACCGGCAGCCAGGCTATATTTCAGCTGTCGATGCTCCAAAGACAGGAAGAATAAAAAGAGGGCGATAATTATAAAAATAGTGGAGAGAATGAGGTGGGGCGATTGGAGCAGGGTCAAAAGGGTATTACTTTCTGGCGCCCAAAGATCTAGGGGCCAATTATACCAGCCTTTCTGATAAACATTCCCCTCCAAAAAAGGGGAGGCCACTGCGCCCCAGCCAGAAGCAAAAACTAAAAAAATGAAGCTAATCGTCCGCCAGGTTTTGGTGCGAAAAAAATAAGCAGAAATAAAATATAAAACAAAAACTAAAACTGGAATCAGAAGAATTCTGGCTAGTTGAAAGGCAAGAATATTGGAGAGACAAAAAATTTTGGCTATTAAGCCAAGCAACAACCAGAAAATATTTAACATTGGATATGACTGGGGCTCGGTCGTGTAAAGATCAGAAAAAAGCCAGTGTCCCTGGCGCACCTGCTCAAGATAAGAATAATAAACATGAATATCTCCCGGCGTGAGCGAGTGCAGACCGGTGTAGTGATAATCGGCCGGGGCAACCAGCCAGCCATAAACATAGGGCGCCGTGGTGAGCAAAATAACAAAAACAGAAACAGCCAGAATAAAAAGCCATTCGCGGCGGGTGATAGATTTTAGAAGAGTGCGGAGCATAGATTATTTGATCTGATAAACATAATCGTTCTCGCTCTGATAAATTAGATTAGCAAAATCGCCTGATGCTAAAAGGTTGATTATTTTCTCTTTGAAGCCTGGGGGGTAAAAGCCAAAATGGAAAATGAGCCGGGTGGCCCCGTAATCTTTGGCTGCTTGTAAATCAGAAATATCTAAATCAAAATCAAGTAAACGTTTATTGAGCTCTTGGTGAACGCGCGGAGAATAACCACTATAGCCGTTGATTATTTTTTGGAAATGAGAAATAGACCAATATTCATAAATAGCATCCCAGTTGTTCTCCAGCAGACTCACACCAGAGGGCAATTCTAAATAAATTTGACTCAGTGGTTGATCCTTTAACCAGAAACAAACAACGGGAGCAGACAAAAGCGGCTTATAAGGTTTGGGGGTGGTAAAGCTAAACTCTACAAATAACAAAATAAAAAGAGCGACGCTGGTTATAAATATTTTTGGGAGGTTATTTTTTTGTTTAATAAGAAAAAATTCTTTCAAACCGAGAGCAATAATAATACTGGCGGCTAAGAGAAAAAAAATACTGTAGCGACCAACAGCCCTGATGCTACCAAAGCCGGGCAGAAGATGATAAAAAATAGCCCAGGGACCAAATAATCCGCTGGTTTCTGCGCGAGTGAACTGGAGATAATAACCGAGAGAACAGAGTAAGGCTAATAATCCAAAAGTACTATAAGCGACCAACCGACGATCAATGGCGTGTCGGCGAAAAAGAAAGACAAGGCTTGTTATTAATAATAGCCAAACGAAAATACCTGGGCCAATTGCCCATTCAGGGAAAAAGGCTGGATAAAAGATGTGGTAAAAGAAGGGGCTAATAAAATAATCTATTAAATCAGGGGAAAGGCCTTCAATATTATTAATAGCGCGTTCAAGACCAAATTCTTGTCTTATTTCAAAATAAGGCTTGGTAAAGATCACGACAACGGCGCTAAATATTAAAAAAATAACGGCGATCTTAAACCAATTTCTTTTGAGAAGTGCCCAGCTATCAGGCTGCCAGTAGGCAATAGCCAAAAAGATAAAAACAAAGGGCAAAAAAAGAAAATACTGCATGGCGTTTAGAAAAACTAGGAGACTAAAGCCCAAGAAAAGAAGGGCATTGGGCCAAGAGAAACGCACAAATATTTTTTGAGTGTAAAGTAAAAAATATGGCAACCAGAGACCACTCAGATTGATATGTTCTAAGTGATTAATTTTGTAAGGCGCAAAAGCATAAATAAAGGCGGCGATAAATGAGGCGGTTCGATTCTTGGTTAGATAATATGCCAATAGATACATACCAAGACCACCGATCGCAAAGGTTAGGTGACAGATAAGATTATAAACAAGAATTATGTTTTTAAAAATCAAGAGCAGGGGCCAGGCCAAAAGCAATGAACCAAACATGTGTTCGGTAAAGGCCAGGGTATTTTTAAAGGGCGCGAAGATATTAGCATCAAAAACCGTCAGTGGATTGATGGGAAGCTGATGCATTTCCCAAGACCAAATCCAGGTGACCAAAAAAGGATCACCGCCTTGGGGAGCCATAGAATCAAGCTGAGCAACGGGAGCCTTGGTAAACCAAAAAGACAAAATAAAAAACAAAATAAAAATCAGAAGACAGATGGTTGTGTTATCAAGTTTGAGACGCGGCATAATCATTGATTTAATCGGCGGCGTAATTGATAAATATTTTTCAGATATTCGACGATGACTCGCAATAGAGAAACTTTGCTCTGGCGGGCGGATGATTTGGGTTCGCGCCAGATAACCGGTATCTCTTGGACAAGAAAATGTTTTTCCTCGGCCAGGACCAAGAGTTCGGTGTCAAAAAACCAGGTCTGATTTTTGATAAGGGGGATAATTTGGGTAATAACTTTCTGATTGACGGCCTTGAAGCCGCAGGGCGCATCAGCAACTTGGAGATGAAAAAATATTTTTAGTATCAAGTGTAGACTAAAAGAAACAAGCCGACGGCCAAAACTACGTTCTACCTGGGAAGCGTCAAGAAAACGCGAACCGACGGCAATATCTGAGCCGGATTTTAGGGCAGTGACCAGCGCGGGCAGGGCGGTCAAATCAACCGCCAAGTCCGCATCCATAAAAACATAAATATCAGCGGGAAATTTTTGCCAAGCAGCGATCACGGCCAGCCCTTTGCCGCGTTGACTCAGATGGAAATATTTGATGGCTGGATACTGAGCGGACAACTCTTGAGACAAGGCCGGGGTACGGTCACTGGAGGAATTGTCACTGATAATAATTTGCCAGTCTTCCTTGAAACTATTTTGACAAAATTCAAAAAGCTGAAGAATATTTTTCTTCAAAATCAGGGCTTCATTAAAAACAGGGACAACAATAGAGATCATAAGAACAATAAACAATTAACAATAAACAATTAACAATATTTGGCATTGGCTAACAGAAGGTGGCCAATTATCACAATCTAAAATGATTTATACGAACTGCTAATTGATACGATAAATCCTGGCTTCGGTGTCCTCATAAACCTTAACACAACCAGGATCAGAAGCAAGATGGGGGTCAAGCGCCCGGTTGAGCTGGGTAATAAAAATGTAGTCGGCCTGGAAGTTGTTTTTGATAGTTGAGCACAGGGGCCCGGGCAGACGGCCGGCGGAGGCATCGCGCCAAAAAAAATATTTTTCTTGATTCTCAAAATACATAAAAGTGGGATCGAGGCCAAGGAGATAACGAGCCTCGGTATTTCGATAAAATAGAAGGGGGAAGTCAGCCCAGTTATCATGGAAAATAAGGGTTTGAGGCGGGGTATTCTTTTTGAGCCACTCGCAGCTCACCTCGAGTTTATGCCAGGAGAAACCACCGCGCAGCGACTGCCGAAGCCCCCAAAAATTGTAAGAAAAGATAATGGGCAAACAAACAATCAAGCAAAGAATAATAACAATGGCTGGCGGGCGGTAGCTCAAAAATAGTTGCCGGGGATGGGGAGCGGAGCCTAGCCAAGAAGAAAATGACAGGGCGGAAAAAAGCAAAATAAAGGGAATAGCATATTCAATATTGCGCTGGGATTTGAGAGTCAGAAAAAAGAAAAATAGACTCAAAAAAAGAGCCAGCCAGGTGAGCGGGCGCTGCCGGCGCAGGAAAACAAAAAAGATCACTAGGGCGAGGAGAAATAAAATCAGGCTATAGATGTTGTGACTGACCAAAGCAAAGAAATCGGGTGGATACCATTCACCGCCAACATCGACCAGCCCGCGGTAATTTTTGAGTCCAATCTCAAGGGTCTGCTGCCAATAGAAGCGCAGGTTGGTGGGGAAATAGGGATTGATGATCAGCCCGGCCAAGAGACCGGAAAAAATAGAAAGGGGCAACCTCAAGTTTGGCCAACTAAACAGTTTGGAAAAAAATAATTTTAAACGTTGACCGATATTGCTGATTGCTTGCTTTTTTACATCTTCTAAGTGCTCGCCAACCCCGGTGATAATAAAATAAATTACCCCCATTCCCAAGAGTATGGGCCAACCGCCATAAAGCCAGACATAGAAAAAGGAGAGGATAAAAAGCGGCCAACTCCAACGTCTGGATGATAGAGAAAGAAAATAAATAGCCAGCAAGATAAAAATCAGAGACAGCGAGGGGGCTTTGGCCAAGTTGAGACGGAAAATAAATTGGTCAGAAAACAGCAAAACGAAAGTAAAAAGCCAGGAGTATCTGACTTGCAGTTTATCCAGAAGCCACTGAAACAAGATAATAGCCAGGGCGGCAAAAATAACAGCGGCGAGTTTGACGGCCAGAAGAGAGGGCAAGAAATAAGTCAGGGGCAAAACAGCCAAATGATAAAGAAAATGGTGGTCAATAAAAATCTCCCCAAGGGTAGTAAAGGGCAGCCAGGGAAAACTAATGACTGGGCCGGAATCACGGATCAGCTCAATGATTTTGGCATGGTAAAAAGAATCCGGGTCAGGAAAAAACGGGGAGTTATTCAGCCAGAGAAAATAAACACTGACGACCAAAAAGAATAATAAATAAAAAACCAGACGAAAATTCGTGGCTTTATTGGGGTGGGGGGAAGAAATAAATAGTGGCATGTTTTTATTATAACAAAAAGCCGTGTTTCTAGAAAACACGGCTAAATAAGTAGGGGCTTATTCGCTGAACATAATACTCAACTTGACTTTTATGCCCTTGAGCCGGCCCAGGTCGATGGCGAGCTTTTGAATTTCGGATTTTTCACCGGATAAAACCAAGATAATAATACCAAGACAATGAGCCAGACAGGCAGTGCTTGGATTGACTCCCAGGCGCGACATGATTAGGTGGCCATTATTCGTCAAAAGGGAGTTAACCCTGGCCACATTGGCTTGACGGTCAGTGACAACGATGGAGAGAGTAGCGAGATATCGTTTCATATAGTTAGTGACTTAATTTCTCCTTAAAGTAATCAACATAAGGAATAGCGGAGGGATCCAAATTGTTGAGGATGGCGAGATAAAAACTGAGATAAGAACCAAAGAGCAAGGTGGTGAAAGATTGTTCCAGATAGCTGTTTCCGAGAGCGGGTAAGGTAGAGTATTTGATTTTGTTTTGGGCGAGAATGTCTTTGGTAATAGTAAAGCGTTTTTGGTTGCGGGGGTGATAGAGATTGGATTCTAAAAAGATAAAATGTAAATTATTTTTATTGGTCTTGGGGTGCTGCATACCTTCCAGAAGATGGTGATTCAACTCCGGGATCAGAAAATAGGTGGAAAAGGTTTTGGCATTCTCGTTGAGCTGATTGGCGAGGACGTGCGCATTGCCGGCTAGAAATTCCGAGGCGATGACCACGGGTATTTTGTCAGCCAAATCCGCGGCAATTTGCTTGGCTGGGTTTTGGGCAAATGGCGTGCGAGCGGAAAAAGTATCATTAAGACTGCTGGCCGTTTGAATAGCGCGGGTAATTTCTCTGGGGTCAGTTTTGATAATACCGCAGCGGTTCAAAAGGCCCAAGATGCCGGCGACAGAAAAGCCCAGACCGATACGCGGTTGACCGCAGGGATTATATTTTTCTGGGGAAAAAACATAGCCGGGCAGTTTGCCGTTTTGAATTAACGCCGCCAGTTCTCCGCCGGAAGTAATGCCCAAAATTTTGGCCCCGCGCTTTTTGGCAGTGACAAAAGTAGAGAGCGGTTCTTCGGTGGTGCCGGAATAACTGGAAAGAAGATAAAGAGTATTTTTGTCTACCAAGCCGGGCAAATCATAACTATGAATATTGCCGACGGGAAGTTTTAATTCTTTAAAGTAAATGGAGCGGATCAGGTGGGTGCCGAGTCCGGAACCGCCCATGCCATTGATGACGACCTTGTTGATCTTTTTGTAATTGGCGGGGATTTTTAATTTTTCGGTTTCACTCCAGGCTTGCTCAATTTGACGCGGCAAAAAAGCGATAGATTCCAGCATGTTGCTTGTGTCCAATTGGCCTAAGCGGGAAAGATTATCTAAGGTATGCATACTTTAATAATTTTTAATTTCCAATTTTTAATTTTTAAATAAACTCTAATTTTTAATGTTTAAAAATTTAGATTTAAGATTTATTTAAAAATTAAAAATTATAAAATTGATTATACCCTCCCTGTAACCACACTAACATTATATGCTCTTATCTACCTTCTCGCAATAACATAGACTTCGAAGCTCCGAGCGCGGCTGGCTTTGGGTTTATAGATCTCTACCCGGCCAAATTGACCTTTGAGCTCTTTGATAAAGGCATCGAAGTCGCCGCCTTGGAAAACTTTAATGACTAATGTTCCACGGGGAGCGAGAAATCTTTCCGCCAGGGCAACAACCTGACGACTTAATTCTAGCGAACGAGAATGGTCTAATTCTTTCTGGCCGGAAGTGGCTGGGGCGAGATCGGAAAGAATAACTGAAAAAGGTTTGGGGTGGTGCTTTTGAATCAATTTAACAGCCTCCTCGGAAAAAATATCAACCACAAATGTTTTGGTGTTTTTGGCAATGGGTTGAATTGATTGCAGATCCAAACCGATCAGGGTGGCGTTTTGACCCACAAGTTTGCCAGCATATTGGAGCCAGCTGCCTGGCGCGGCACCTAAATCCAAAACGTCTAAGCCGGTTTTTAAAAAATGGAATTTATCTTGCAGTTCTGCTAATTTAAAAGCACTCCTGGCGCGGTAGCCCAGTTCTTTGGCTTTTTTAAAATATTGGTCTTGAGGGATGAAGTTTTTGGGCATGTTAAAAAATAAACGTTTGTTGGTTCAAATTTGCAATTTGAACCTTTAAATTTATTAAAAACTTAAGCTATTGGTTTGGCCAACAAAATAGGTTTACTGGTTTTCTGCTATGAATAATACCCTGGTTCAGTTTGCAAAACTGAACCAACCTTACACACAAAATCTTGTGCCCAGTTCAACAGTAGCACTGGGGTTTTAAGGGCAGAAAATTTTCTGCCCCTACTGATATTAATACTAACCCAAAAAGGTTTTTTAGACAAAAAAATCCCTCACGATATCCGGTCGTGAGGGGGTTGATTTATTTAGAAACTACAACCAAGCATAATTCTCAAAACACAAGATTTACTCTTGTGCTCGCCTCCCAACCAGGAGACAAGAGAAAGTTCTTGGTTAAATTGATATTTCCATAGGACTCCGGCTCGCACAAACTGCTCCTGACCGCTTGCGAGAAAAACCCCATCAAGGCGGTAGCCAAAGGAATTTTTATTCCCTGGCTTGTAGAAACAAGCTGATAAAAAGCCGAGATCGTCTCGCCCACCCAATTTGTTCAGGCCATAGCCCAACCAGATACTTGGCGACAAGTCGGCGATTTTAAAACGCAGATCCAGCTCCAGACGAATGGCACTAACGCGCAAATTCTTCTGGGCGCTCGGACCAACATAAAAAATGCCGCAGACCTTTTCTCGTGAGAGAAAGGCATATCCCGCCAAGCTAGCGGGGTCAGAACAACCGATTCCCTGACGTAACCATAGGGTGACTTTTGGGGCCACCTCAGCGGTCAGGGTTATTTTGGGAGACCAACCAGTTTGCTGGTTATGAAAACCCAGCTGTAGTTGATCTTTAGCAGTGACAAAAGAAACCACTGCCAGGACGAGTACAAAAAACATTTTGGTTCTCATAATATGCTCCTGTAAAAAATTTTGTCCAAGTTCTTTGTGAATTAGCAACAAGGACAAAATCAGCCGGAGCGCGAGAACCAATGGCTCGAGCAATCCAAAAGCGAATTTCATCTGGTGGCCTGGCCCAGAGACCACAGACATACTCCAGTGGCAGGGGAAAAGTTTGGGTGATCATGAGAAAGAAAAAACTGAAAACAATAATCTCAATCCCTCTCATGACTTCCTCAAAGGTTCTCCGCAAAAATCCGACGATTTTTTCTGGGAAGAAAACAATCTGTTCATCGGATTCTTCTTCCTGATTGGTAGCGGCATCGGCTGGAACAATGCTAACAATTTTTGTCTCAACCACCATTTGGGTTTGTGACTTAGCTGGGCGGATCAAGGTGGCCAAGGAAACAACAATCGCTACCAAATACGCCAGGCCTAATCTCCAACCATGCGCGCCGATTTTCTCCTTCCAGATTTGCAATTGAGAATCAATGCGCTTCTGGAGGAAATTATCGGGTCGGTAAGCAACGGCCCCAAAGATGCTCAGGCCGGTAGCAACTATGATCCAGATGATGTCCCCGGCCGAAACAATCTGCCACAATTTATATCTAGTTGATCGGCGAACAAGAATAATCAACAAAGAATACGGCAGGAAGACTAGCATGAGACGATGTAATTTTTGGAGTATTTTACTCCAATCAACCCGTTCACCATTTTCCGCCAAGACCTGGGCTTGAGCCTGGTTAACTTCCTGGCGAAAAAGCAGACCCGAAAGTTTGTCCTGCTCATTTGGCCGGTAGTAATGCTTTTCTGCATACTCATGGGCTTGACCGGCGAGAACGAAGAATCTCTCTTCGTTATATTGGCCGCCCATTTGTCGCAGGATTTTTACCTGCCAAAAGTAGACGTCCCGCTGCCAATCAAGCGGGGTATAAGTACCAGCCGCTATTTTTTCCTTGGCCGTCTTATACGACATGTCTACTTTTTCTACCAATTCCGTGATTTCCTCGCTCGTTAAAACTGGCGTATTATCACGGTATTGTTTGACGACGGCTGCCCGGTGGTTAAATAAAAACAACCCGACCACCAGCGCAATGAGGCCCTTTCGGAGCCAGTTCATTGGACGAGACAAAGAAATCACCTCCTTTAGATGTCCTTTTGTCAAAGTTACTGTTTATTTTTATTCCCATAATTATTACATAAAAATTAATTTTTGTCAATATTTTGCTTAAAAAACCTAAAAGTAATATACTTTAAATTATGGAAATCCTCACTAATTATCAAAATAAAGACGAATGGGACAAGTTTGTGGCCGAAAATACCAGCCCGGCTAGTTTTTTGCAAGCTTGGGATTGGGGCGAATTTAATAAGCAGGCTCTGGGTTATGAATTGGCTCGCTGGGTGGTCAGAGAGGACGAGGAAATCCGGATAGTAGCTCAAGGCATAAAAAAATCTCTCCCCTTTAATCAACACTATTTATATTGCCCGCGCGGATTGGTGTGGCGCAAAGATTATTCGGACAAAAGAGCCTTGGCTTATGGAGAAATTTTAAAAAAATTACAAAGTGAAGTCGGTGATAAAATATTTTTGCGCACTTGCCCGCCTTACGAATACAAAGAATACGTGACGGGATTTATTAAACGTCTCGGTTTCCAGGCGCCTAAAATATTAACCCATAGTCAAGAACCGGAAAGCACTATTTTGCTTGATTTGACCAAAAGCGAGGAAGAATTACTAGAAGCGATGCATCCAAAAACTAGATATAATATCAGACTGGCGGAAAAGAAGGAGATAAAAATAAAATTTCCAATTTCCAATTTCCAATTTCCAATCAATACATTTTATAAGTTGTCAGAAGAGACGGCCAAGAGAAATGGGATTAAAATTTATGAGAAGAATTATTATGAAAAGCTGATCGGCTATTTTGGAGCGGGCGATAAGAATATTAAATTAAAACTTTATTTTGCCGAGCATCAGGGCAAACCGTTGGCGACAATTCTGGCAATTTATTTTGGTAATACAGCCACTTATCTGCATGGCGCTTCGGCCAATGAAGGGCGAGAATTGATGGCCAATTATCTTTTACAGTGGACGGTAATCAAAGACGCCAAGCGTGACGGTTATCAGCTCTATGACTTGTGGGGCGCTAATGAAAACAATGCTAGCTGGGCCGGCATTACCCGATTTAAAAAAGGTTTTGGCGGGACAGAATATCGCTTTTTGGGGACGTGGGATTATGTATTAAGGCCGGGATGGTATAATATGATGAGAGTGATGAGAGGGCTAAATCAAATCAAAAAATTATTTTAGTAGATTAACCCGTTAGCGCGTTAACGCGTTAACGGGCTAACGGGTTCGAAAAAATTTATGATCAACAAAATTGTCGTCATGGCCGCGGGCAAGGGCACACGAATGCTCGAGCTCTCGGCGGACAAACCGAAACATTTAATCGACGTGAAAGACCGTCCTTTTTTATATTATTCACTCAAAAATATCCAGGCGGCCGGATTTGCGGAAATCATCTTGGTAGTCGGACACAAGAGAGAAAAAATGGCAGAATTTGCTAGAGATTATGCCGAGCAATTTAATTTGCAGCTGGTCGATCAGTTTGAAAAAATGGGCACGGAAAAATATGGCACGGCCATGCCTGTCGCGGCGGCAGAAAGTGCGGTGGGACAAGAAAACTTTGTGGTGATCAATGGCGATGATTTGTACGCGAAAGAAGATTTAAAAAGAATGCGAGAGCTGGACGATAATTTTAACTATGCCGGCGGCATGGTGGTTGATGATCCATCGCCTTATGGCTTATTGAAAACTGACGGTGATAATTTTCTGGACAGAATTATTGAAAAACCAAAACCGGATATTGATTTTGATGCCAGCCGACCAAAGGATTATACGGTGAACATTGGGATGTACAAATTCACACCGGAAATTTTTACAGCCATAAAAAATATCGGGCTGTCCCCCCGAGGTGAATATGAATTGACTGACGCAGTGAGTCTTTTGGCTAAAGAAAAGAAAGTAAGGGTTATTCCCGTGACTGGCAAGTGGAAAAGTTTCACTAATCCGGATGACGTGAAAAAGATGGAAGAGTATTTGAATTGCTAAACTCTATATTGTTAAATTGTTGGATGATAAAAGCCCAAGAACGATGTCTCGGGCTTTTTTGATTTTACCACAAAATAAGATATAATTATCTTGATTTACTTAATTCACTTAACTCGCTTAATTTACTTACTTTATGAAAAAATTCCAGGTTATTTCAATCGGCTCGGCTTTGAAGGATATTTTTATTTTAAATAAAGATATGTCCTGCCAGGGCGCGAAGATCTGCCATCCATTTAATCCGGCGGTAGTGGGCGACAAAATCAAAATCAAAAAAATGTATTTTGATATTGGCGGGGGCGGGACCAACGTGGCGGCGACGCTCGCCAATATGGGCGTGAAAACCAGCTTGCTCGCCAGGGTGGGCGCGGACTTGGCTGGCCAAGAAATAATCGCCACCATGAAAAAATTCCAGGTGGACACCAGGCTCATCACAATTGACAAAAAAGAAGAGACGGGCTACTCGGTGATATTTTTGGACAAAGATGGCGAGCGCACAGCCTTGGTTTTTCGCGGGGCCTCTGACTTTGCTGATTTTAACCCAACCAAAGTCAATCAACTCAAAGCTGACTGGTTCTTTATTACTTCGCTCAATGCTAATCTAAAACTTTTAAATCAATTATTTGCCGTAGCTAAAAAGAACAAAATCAAAATCGCTTGGAATCCGGGCGGAGCGGAATTGGAGTTGGGGAGCTTGAAGCTAAAAAAAATGCTCAGAGCAACTGATGTTTTATTTTTGAATATAAAAGAAGCGCAAAAACTGACCGGGATAAAAACCAAGGACATCAAAATAATTTTAGAGTCTTTGAGCGGTTTGGCCAATAAGGCGGCAGTGGTGGTGACTGGCGGCAAAAATGGCGCTTGGGTGAAAAACGGACCGGAAATACTCTGGGCAGATATTTTAGACAAAAAAGTGGTCAATGCCACGGGTGCGGGCGATGCTTTTGGTTCGGGGTTTATCAGCGGATTAATTTTATACAAGGGCAACATCAGAAAATCACTCCAGCTCGGCATGCTTAATTCTAATAGTGTGGTGACACAAATGGGGGCCAAACATGGAATCTTAAAAAAACCACCAAGAGAGAAAGAATTGGAAAAGATTAAGGTAAAGGCAATTTAATTTTGAAGCCCGTTCCGAAGATTCCGGGGCGGGTTTTGTAATGTATTCCGCCTTCCCTCAGACGACGGGGGTTCATAAGACGCAGTGCGTCTTGTGAATGGGAGGGGTGTTGAAATATTTACCAACACCACCCCTTTATCCCGTTCCGTCTCCCACCGGGAGACTTAAACGCAACTGAGGAGGGGCGGATAATCAAGCCTTGAATTTCGGCGGAAATTAAGGTAGGATAAAATTAGCTAAAAAAGTATAATTTTATGCAAAAAGGTGTTGACTATATTGGCGTGGGTGTCGGGGCGGTAATTGTAAATCCGGAGGGAAAAATTTTTCTCAACAAACGCGGACTCAAAGCCAGAAATGGGGCCGGCAAATGGGATTTCCCTGGTGGCGGGGTCAGATTTGGCGAGCGGGTGGAAGATGCCTTGGCGCGAGAAATAAAAGAAGAATTTGACTTGATCATTGAAGCGGTGGAACTCTTGAATGTCTGTAATCATATAATTCCAGATGAAGGCCAGCATTGGGTCTCACCGACATTTCTGTGCAGGGTAAAATCAGGCGAGGCAAAAATCTGCGAGCTGGAAAAATGCGAAGCGATTGATTGGCTAGGATTGGAAGAGATAGAAAATTTGAGATTGACCGAGACAACCAAACAAGATCTAGAAGCTATCAAAGAAAAATATCCAAACGGACTGCCGAATTTGTACAAATAATTAGGGCCATCTTTCACAGAAAAATAAGAATTACCGAGTCAGCGCCCCTGCGAGCATCTGGAGTGACAAAGAGAAAATCTAGCCAAAGTGAGGCTTAGAAAATTGTAGGGGGCGGAAATCTTGTGTGAGCTGGGTACCCTACAATTTTCAAGCGAACGGAGGCAGAGATTTTCCTTTGAGCTCCATGCGAGCTAGTTTTCTTTTGTTAGCTTTTCTTTTACAAAAGAAAAGTAAATACTCCAAGTAAACGGCTAGACGAGAAGGAATGCTCCAGAGGCCGAACTGGGTACGGATAAAAATTTGCGACCATTAAATAAAATCTAGGTTCAATCGAAGGACGATTGAACCAGCTAAAGCCAAGCGCCAAATTAAATTAAATGGAAGTGGTGTAGTAGCCAAGCGGTAAGGCAACGGTCTGCAAAACCGTTATTCGCGGGTTCGATTCCCGCCTACACCTTTTATTTCTCTAATCTATGAACGATACTTTAGTAGAAACCCTTTCCGGTATTCGCGGTATTTACGGAGCGAGCTTGACCAAAGAAGTAGCCCAAAATTATGCCAGAGCCTATGGCATTTTTTTGATAAATAAATTTAGAGGAAAAGTCCGGGTGGTGGTCGGCGGGGACACGAGAAAATCAACCGGGATATTAAAAAGAATATTTATTGCGGAATGGCGCGGTTTGGGATTTGTGGTGATTGATGTCGGAGTGGCGACTACGCCGATGATTGAATTGGCGGTCAGAGAGTATCGGGCGACAGGCGGGGTAATAGTCACGGCCTCACATAACGAACCGGAATACAACGGCTGGAAACTTTTACAAGCGAGCGGGGCGATTCTGGGGGTAAAGCAAGCGGATATAGTAATCAGACTGGCGCGCGCCGGCAATCTAAATGTTGGGGGTAATAAAAAGCCCGGCAAGATAATAAATCGAACGGAAGATTTGAAAAATAAATATGTTCAATTTATTTTGAAAACCATCGGGCTAAAAGCAACCCAACAAATTAAACAAGGAAAATATAAAATTCTGGTTGATCCCAATGGCGGGGCCGGGGGGGTAATAGCGGATAAGCTTTGCAAAAGACTGGGGGTGAAAATGGTCGGCGTGAATATGAGGCCCGGACAGTTCAAGAGATTGGTGGTGCCGAACAAAGAAACACTGGCTTATTTGACTCCAGTAATTAACAAGGAACAAGCGGATTTCGGCGTGGGTCTCGACTGTGATGCGGATCGAGCCGAGATGCTAATTAAAAGCGAGAGTCAGATAGCCAAGGAACGCGGCAATATGATCAACGGACACGAAGCACTGGCTCTGGCGATTGACGCTCTTGGGCCGAAGGAGACAATAGTGATTAATCTGCCGACAGCACATTTGATTTATCAAGTGACCAAAAAGTATGGGGCGAGGATCAAGGAAGTAGATGTCGGCGAAACAAATGTGGTGGCGGAGATGGAAAAACAAAAAAGCCTGGTTGGCGGGGAAGGCAGCAACGGCGGAGTGATCGTGGCACCGGGCAAGTGTCGTGATGGTCTTCTAAATGCGGTTTTGGTTTTGAAACTGATGGCGGAAAGAAAACAGACATTGGAAGAAATAATCGCCGGCTATCCCCTGTTTTTTGAGGAGCGAAAAATCGTCACGGCGAGGCGGGACAAAAGCGGACTTTTAAAAACTAGGATTCGGGAGTATTATAAAAAAAGAGGGCGTAAAATTCAGAGCGCCCCAGGAGTGGACAGCGGTATCAAAATATTATTTAATCAAAACAATTGGCTATTCTTTCGCGGTTCCAAAACCGAACCCGGGGTGTTTCGGATCATCGCCAATGGCGACGACCGGAGGCTGGTAAAGAGAATGATTTTGGAAGGGGAAATCATTTTTGACAAACTAAACAGATAATAGATATGGAAATTTTCCGCGCTTATGATATTCGGGGCGAATACGGCAAAGATATTGACGATGAAAAAGCCTACAAGATCGTCCGAATATTGGTCAAGACATTTAATGTCAAAACGATGGTGATCGGCCGAGATGTGAGTCTCGCCAGCCCAAAAATTCAACAGGCTCTGATCAGGGGCGCCAGGGATTCCGGCGTCAACGTGACGGATATTGGTCATGCTGGCACCGATGTGGTATATTTTTGCGTCGGACATCTGGGCTATGATCTGGGTCTCGAGGTGACGGCGTCTCATTCGGCCGGACACCTAAGCGGGATCAAAATCCTAGGGCCGGGCGCGCGACCATTTGGCGCGGGGTGTGGGATGGAAGAATTAAAGAATGATTTTCTAAATTACCAGGATCAGCCGGTGGCGGAGCAGATCGGAACTTTGGAACAGCGAGATATTTGGCCGGACTTTATCGAGACAGTTTTAAAATTCACCGAGCTCAAAGATATCCGACCGATGAAAATAGTCATTGATGCTTCCAATTCAGTCGGAGCGATCGAAATAGATAAAATCGCGAAACATTTGCCGCAGGTAGAAATCATCAAATTGAATTGGGAATTAGACGGATATTTCCCCGGACACCAACCAAATCCTTTTTTGGAAGAAAACCGCCGCCAGTTGGTGGCGAAAGTCAAAGAAACCAAGGCCGATCTGGGTATGGCCTTTGATGGCGACGCGGATAGGGTGTATTTTGTCGATGGTAATGGCGATTACATTTTTGGCGTCTATCTCAACGCCCTCATTGCTGAGAGAATGCTCAAAAATAATCCCGGACGGGTGGTGCTCTATGATATCCGAGCCTATCGTTATCAAGAGATGAAAGTCAAGGCCGCCGGCGGCGTACCAAAATTGGAATTGGTCGGGCACGCTTTTATCAAAAAGGGCATGCGTCGAGACAACGCAATCTTTGCCGGAGAATCATCAGGACATGTTTATTATAGTTTTGGCGATTACTATGTGGAGAACAGCCTGATTGCGTTCATCCAGATATTGCAAATAATGTCGGAAACCGGCAAGACCCTGGAAGAATTAACCAAGGAGCCTAGAAAAAAATATCCAGTGAGCGGAGAGTGGAATTTTTCTTTGCCGGGTTTTGCGGCGACTGATGATCTGACCCCGGAAGCGATCCAGGCGATGAATGAGGTGTTGGACAAAGTGCGGGAAAAATACGCTGATGGCGAGGTTTCTGATTTTGACACCCTGACCGTCAAATATCCTGATTGGAATTTCAACATTCGTCCCTCGGCCAACGACCCCGTGATCCGTTTTACGGCCGAGGCCAATGAGGTGAAACTATTGATCGAGAAACAAAATGAGCTCATCAATTTATTGAAAGAAACTGGCTGCCAGTATGTCAATGACAGCGGCGTCAAACAGCCAGAATAAATTTTGATCATATGACAAAAGAATTGCGTTTTACAATTGATCTGGCCAGGAAAGCGGGCAAAAAAGCGATCGCGGGGATGAATCACATACAAAAAATGACGAGCTCCCAAAATTTGCGCGATATCACTACCAATGTGGATATTGAAGTGGAAGAGTTGATCGTAGCGGCGATCCAAAAAAAGTTTCCCGGCCATAATATCATCAGAGAAGAAGGAGAAAATATAGATAAGGGCTCGGAGTATACCTGGATGATCGACCCGATTGATGGCACCAAATATTTTGTGGCAGGTATAAAACTTTTCACTGTTTCCATCGGCTTGTGGCGCAAGGGCCAGCCAATGCTCGGCGTGGTATATAATCCCGGCACAGACGATCTATGGCGGGCGGAAATAGGCGGGGGATCATTTATGAATAAAAAAAGGATTCGGGTGGCCAATATCAAGAGCTTGGCAGAGGCAATGGCGAGTATTGATGCCACTAAATTCAACCAACTGAATGAAAGAGAGAGAGCCAATGCTCTGAGACGATTGAACGCTATTGCTAATAATTTTTATCGTTTCCGAGTTTTGGGTTCTGGCTCGTTGTCTCTGTGTTTTTTGGCTCAGGGTCATCTGGACGCTTATCTAGATCTGACAGGCCGGCAGCCAATAAAAGATATCGGCGCTGGACTGGCGATCGCCAAGGAAGCGGGGGCAAAAATAACCGGCTTGGATGGCAAGTTTCATGGGCATGATGCCAGCCATATCGTGGTGACCAATGGCAAAATACATTCCCAACTTTTGAAACTTTTGAAATAAAAAATAACCTCATGACAGAAAAGACTTTTCAATTTAAAAAATATCAATTCAACCCCAAGACTGGGGTTGCGTTGTTTGATTATGCCAGTGGCGAACATCGCCTTCGGGAGAAACTGGTCTTGCCGGCGGTCAAAAATAAATTAAGCAAAAACCAGTGGGCTGCTTTGGATTCGGCGCTATTTAATTTATTTTTAATGGCGGGTATCAGTTATTATAAAGCTTATTGCCCACGAGTAATTGATTTGGGTAAATATAAACTAAACAAAGAACAAGCGACTTTTTGGGATAAGGTTTATACCAAAGGTCTGGGAGAATTCTTTTATCAAAATAAACTCGATTTTCGCGGCTTGGTGAATTTTCCCTATGACAAAAATCACAAAGTAAAGGCTATTAAGATTAAAGCGCGGAATGAATCTTTGGTGCCAATCGGCGGGGGTAAAGATTCTATTGTCGTGGCAGAGAGATTGAAAGCACGCGGCAAAAAAATTAGTTTGTTTAACTTAACTAATCAACAAAAAACTAACCAGATTATCATTGACACAGCCCAGGTTAGCGGTGAAAAACTGATCGCTGTCCGGCGGCAAATCGCGCCGGAGTTAATAGCACTCAACCAGAAAAAAGGTGTCTACAACGGCCATATCCCCTTTTCCGCCTATCTGGCATTTTTGACTTTGGCCGTGGCGATTATTAATGAGGATAAGGAAATAGCGCTCGGCAATGAAAAGAGCGCCAATTATGGCAATGTCAAATATCGCGGTACAATAATCAATCACCAGTGGAGTAAATCTTTAGAATTTGAAAAAATGTTTCAAGCTTACGCGCGAAAATTTATCACCCCGAGTATCAGGTATTATAGCGAGCTCAGAAAATTTAACGAACTGCAAATCGCCGGCATGTTTGTTCATTATCCCCAGTATTTTTATAAATTTTCTTCCTGCAATAAAAATTTCAGATTTACAGCCAAAGCCCAAAGCAAGTGGTGCGGCGAATGCGCCAAGTGCGTTTTTGTCTGGACGATGCTCTCGGCTCATTTACAAAAAAAACAGCTACTTGATATTTTTAACAAAAACCTGTATGCTGACCGGAAACTAAAACCACTCTTTCAAGAATTGCTGGGCCAAAAAAATATCAAGCCGTTTGAATGCGTGGGTACGCCGGCGGAGATGAAAAGAGCGCTGAAGCTGGCCAAGGAAAATTTTGGAGAGGAAATAAATAAATTGAATATTATATAGGAGATAGGAGTAAAAAGTGAGAAAATTCCTGTTGGGAATGTTGCGGTTAGGGGCGATGGCCGGGGCATTGATCGGATTGAGTTTGGCAATGAATTTGCAATCCGACTGGAAGTGGGTGATAGTCGGGCTGAATGCCTGCGCGTTGATTGCTACAGCCGCGATCAGAGAGCGGTCACCTTGGTTTATGGATAGAAGATTGAGAGATAGGGACTTCAATATCCGTCTCATAATCTTCATCGCCGTAGCCCTGATGGTCAGCCTTATTTCTTTATGGCCGAAATGAAGCCGTTAGTAACAACTGACGGCTTTTCTTTTTTTCTGCCATAATTTTACTTTGGCCGGTATTTTTGTTAAGCTGGGAATATGAAAACTGGAGAACTCAAAAATAAAAAAATCTTAATCTTGGGCTTTGGCCGGGAAGGCCAATCGTCTTTACGATATTTGCGAAAATATTATCCGAAACAATTGATTGGCGTGGCTGATCAGAATACCTTGGCGCAGTTCGGCCCGACGGAAAGAAACTGGCTCAAAAAAGACAAGAATCTGGTCTTGAATTTGGGCCAGAATTATCTGAAAAATCTGGAGCAATTTGAGGTCATCATCAAAACATCAGGTATCAAACTGCCGGACAAGCTAACTAAAAAACTGGCTCAGCAAGGAACATGGGTGACTACTAATTTGAATATTTTCCTCGCCAATCTCCAAGGCCGGGTGGTCGGCGTGACCGGTACCAAGGGCAAGAGCACCACGGCTAGTTTGATTTATGAGATATTGAAGCAGGCCGGCAAAAAGACTGTCTTGGTTGGCAATATTGGCAAACCGTTTTTGGACTATATTAATAAAGATTCCAAACAGACAATTTTCGTAGCTGAATTATCTTCTTACCAATTGGATACTTTGACAGAAAAATTGGACATGGCGGTGATGACCAGCTTTTATCCGGAACATTTGAATTATCATGGCAGTCTCACCAATTACTTTCAAGCCAAGATGAATATTGTTCGACATTTGAAAAAAGGCGGGGCAGTAGTTTATAATCAAAATTTTAAACGAGTGGCTGACTTTATCAAAAAACAATCAGCCACCAAAGCGATTGGTTATCCTTCCCTGTCATTGCGAGGAGGCTCGCTACTGCGAGGCGACGTGGCAATCTCGCATCTGCTCGGGGAACACAATCAACAAAATATCGCTGGCGCAATGGCCGTGGCTAAGTATTGGAAAATCGGGGATGCCGACATTAAAAAAGCGCTTGCGAAATTTCAGTCATTGGAACATCGGCTGGAGTTGGTGGGAAAATTCCACGGAATAAACTTTTATAATGATGTGCTTTCTACCACGCCAGAGTCAACGCTTGCGGCGGTTAAGACTTTACGGGACAAAAACTTGCAAACACTAATCGTTGGCGGTTTTGATCGAGGATTGAATTATGCTAACTTGGCAAGAGAAATCAAAAAAGCAAAAATCCGAACAGTGATCTGCTGGCCACATACTGGCGAAACCATGGCGCGGGAACTGAGGAGAATAAAAACGGCGGCAAAAATTATCCCGGTGAAAAATATGCGGCAGACGGTCGCGGCGGCGTTTAAATATACCAAACCGGGAGAAGCAGTAGCCCTCTCGCCAGCCGCGTCTAGTTATGATTTTTATTCGGATTACCGAGAGAAAGGGAAGGAATACAAGAAGCTGATAAAAGAAAATAAAAAAATAATTTAAAGGATATGGACAGGGTGGAAGCTAAATGGGGTGATTTTGTCGCCTCGGTTTGACGAACCAACGTCTATAAAAAACGGCACTCTCGGGTGTCGCTTTTTAAATAAAATTTTTAATTCTGAATTCCTCTATCTGGTTCTCCCAATTTTCCCCGGGTTTAACTTTCTTTTTGACGCGCAAGTAATTACTGGTAAAACCATATTGCCAGCCAGCGGCAATCCCTTCCCAGAGCACGGGGAGTTTTTTATTTTTAAATTTATTTTTTTCGCGGCGGGCAACTATTTCAGCCAGGGCAAACAGTCTTTGATATCTAGCCTTTTTGATTGACCCCGGAATCTGGCCTGACATTGCTGCTGCTCCGGTGTTGGGACGCGGGGAGAATTGGAAAATATGCACTTTAGAAAAGCCGATGGTTTTAACTAAGTCACAAGTATTTTGGAAATCTTTCTCGGTTTCGCCCGGGAAACCGACGATGATATCACAGGTAAAATTGACATCCGGAATCTGACGCCGGCAAGCGCGGGTGATTTTGATAACTTCTTCTCGGGTATAGCGGCGGTTCATTAATTTTAAAATGCGATTGGAGCCAGACTGAATGCTCAAGTGAAAATGCGGCAACAGACGGGGTTCCTTGGCATAGAGGCGAATCAACCCCGGAGTAATGTGCGTGGGCCAGAGTGAGCCCAGACGGATACGTGGCATGTCGGTCTTGGAAAGAATTAATCTTAATAATTCAACCAGGGATAGGGAATTATTTTTGGGGCTGTTAATTGAGTTTTGGGTTTCGTACAAGCCAATATTGACTCCGGTCAAAACCACTTCTTGCAAGCCCTGCCCGACGGATTTTTTTATAGCAGTAACAATCTGCGAGGCGGGACGACTAACCGGCAAACCGCGCAAAAATGGCACCAGACAGTAGGAGCAAAAATTATGGCAACCGGTCTGGATTTTGATAAAAGCGCGGTGGGGATGGGTACCGGACTGGGGGGCAATGGTGGCGGTTGGCAATTTGACAGCTGGCGGCAACCAGGCGGCAACAATCTTTTTTATTTTTTCTTTTTGACTGCCGGGCACAACCAGATCAACCCCGGGGATTTCTTGAATTGAAAAACAGCCGGTGAAAATTATTTTAGCGCGCGAGCGAAATTTTTGGAGCTGATGAATTTTTCTGGTAACTTCCAACTCAGCCTTGGCTGTGACGGCGCAGGCGTTGACAATAATCAAATCGGCCAACGGCTGAGACGCTGGCTTCAAACCAAGAGAAATTAAATCGGCGGAGATCATATCTGATTCCGCCTGATTTAATTTACACCCGAAAGTAATAAGATAAAAAGTTTTCATTAGAGATCATCTTTGGAACTATACTGATAATCATAATCCGAGTCTTCCGTTTCCTCAGCCAAACCCGATTCTTCTTCTTCATCATCTAACTCGTCTTCAACTTCATCATCTTCCAAATCATAGTCGGCATCAGAAAAACCCTCGTGATTATTGATGTTGTCGTCGGTATGGCGCGGCTGATGTTCGACCGGTTCTAGCAAGCTGGCAGGCTGGGCTTCGTCATGTTTTTTATCCCCGATTTTAATACTCTCCAGACGATAACTTTTGATCGTATTGATATTGGGATCCAGGCGCTTTTTGATCTCAGGAATAATCTTGTCATAATTGACTATTTCCTGAATACCAGAGCTCATATCGCGAACGATAATCGTGCGGTCCATCAATTCTTTCTGGCCGATGATCAGGGTGAATTTGGCATGCAGGGCATCGGCTTTTTCCAGCTGAGCCTTGAGACCGTCTTTGGAAAAGCTTTCACTAACTCGAAAGCCTTCACTGATCAACTTTTCATATAGTTTAAAACCTTCTTTGCGTGCTTCAGTTCCAAGCTGGGCCACAAAAATATCAATATTTTCTTGGCCCTGAAGATCGGGCCGGTGCTCGCGCAACTTATTGATCACGCGCTCAATACCGATGGCCAAGCCAGCGGCGGGAGTGGGCCGGCCACCCAAAATTTCCAAAAGTCCGTCGAAACGTCCCCCGCCCAAGAGGGCGATCGGCGTTTCATTTCCTTCTTCTTTCAGAAAAATTTCAAAGGTAGTGCGAGTATAATAATCCAAACCGCGAACTAACTGAACGTCTAGGGTGTATTCAATGCCCATATCGTCCAGGTATTCCAAAACCTGCATGAAATGCTTGCGGCAGTCATCACAAAGAGAATCAACAATCTGGGGTGCCTCAGAGAGTACTTGGCGGCAACCTTCTTCTTTGCAATCCAAAATGCGCAAGGGGTTTTTGACATAGCGCTCTTTACAAGTCTCACAGAGGAGCTTCTTGTGCCCGCCGGAAGATAAATATTGTTTTAATTTGGCAACATAGGCAGCACGGCATTCGGGACAACCAATGCTGTTGATGTGCACGAGGGGCGGTAAGCCAACAGCCTCTAAAATGCGATAAGCGATGATCACTAATTGAGCATCAATAACCGGGCTGTCAGTGCCGATAACCTCCAAATCCAACTGGTGGAATTGGCGGTAGCGGCCAGATTGCGGGTTATCATGACGAAAAATAGGCCCATGAGTATAAAGCTTGACCGGCTGAGGTTTGTTGAACATACCATGCTCAATATAAGCGCGGCAAACACCGGGCGTAAACTCTGGCCGCAGAGTGACATTTTCTCCGCCCTTGTCTTCAAAACTATATAACTCTTTGGTGACAATGTCCGTATGCTTGCCGGTACCCTTATAATAAAGGGCTGATTGTTCTAAAACCGGCACATCAATTTTTTTGAAACCATAGTTGATAATGATACGCTCTGCTTCATACAAAAAATAATCCCAGTAGGCCTGGTGTTCCGGCAGGATGTCTTTAAAACCTTTGAGTAATTGAATTGGTTTGTTGACTGTTTTGGCCATAAATAAAATATTTGTGGAAATTATTAATTATAAGCGGGGGTAGAAAAAACCTGAAGTCGATTAAAAGGCCAGCCACGGACCCAGGCTCGACCAACAATGGAAGAGCGATCAATTGGTCCGAAAATGCGCGAGTCAAGAGAGGAATCGCGGTTATCACCCAAAACAAAGTATTCGGTGGCGGAAAGATTGAGTTCTTTGTCCCCTTGGGTGTAGGTATTGGGAAGATAAGAGCTTTCGTCCAAATAGAAACCGTCCAGACGCGTGCTGTTGGTAATAAAAACTTTGCCATCTTTGATAGCGACGGTCTCGCCTGGTAGGCCAATAATTCGTTTGATAAAATATTGACTGGGGTCATTGGGATAACGGAAAACAACAACATCACCCCGGTTTATCTCGCCGAGCCGATAGGAAATTTCATCAATTACAAGATATTCATGATCAAAAAAATTCGGCTCCATAGAAGCACCTTTAACATAAAAAGGCTGGATCAAAAAATAACGGACGGGAATAATAATGATTAGAGAGAAAACAACAACTTTGATTGTTTCCCAGATAAACTCCTTGATTTGATCTGTGAGGCTCTCTTGGTTGGAGGCCGGCTCAAAACTAGGTTTTTCTTCGGGTTTTTCAATAAACGACATAAGATTTTTTACTTGATAATAAACTTGGGTGCCCGCGACTGGGCTTGAGTCATTGTGAAGATACCCAATCTTCACAACCCCCGCCGATGTGAACGGCGCACTGTTAATTGGTAAAAATAATTTAAATTTTCTGGTGGGCAATGCTGGACTCGGACCAGCGACCTGTCCGAAGTACATCGGACCGCTCTAACCAGCTATTATGGTGGACGCACCTGGACTCGAACCAGGGACCTCGCCGATGTGAACGGCGCGCTCTAACCAGCTGAGCTATGCGTCCATTTTAATATCTTGATCAATAATTATTTGGTTTATTAATTTTCTATTTTTTGCTCGCTTTAATCTATGCTCCAAACTTCTGGCTTCAGAAAGTGTTTTCACTGGGTAAAATAAACGTAATTCCAGTGGTCTTAAATGTCTCGTAGCCCTAGACTGTCCACCTTGGTGTTCCTTCATTCTCCGTTCAATATTATTGGTGCTGCCAATATAATAATACCCATTTTTTATACTCTGTAAAATATAGACACCTGGTTGTGTCATAAATTTATTTTTAAAAACCAGCGGCCTATCCGATAGCCATCAGACTACTCGAACCAACTGAGCTGCACGACCGGAAAATATTTTTTAATCTATTTTGAAAGTAAGCTTTTTAAAATAAGTATAGAAGGAGACAGATAAACGAGTTAACTGCCCAAGGTTGATAATATTTTCTGCTAATATTAGCTAATTTGCAATAATGATAACATATTTTTTTAATTGACGCAAGAATGCCTATAGTATATTATATAAAAGAAAGAGAGCTCTTAGCGGGGCTTTAAGTTTTATATAAGAAAAAATGGAAAATAATATAAATCTGGTGCCGCCACAATTTAACGATGATGGTGAGCTCGAAAAAAAACATAGTTTAATCTATAAATTCTTGCGCTTAACAGCTTTTGGCCTAGTGGGTTTGTTTATTCTAACTTGGATTTTGTCGTCTCAGGCGGTTTTTTCCAAAGGTTCAGTTGGCCGCTTGATCGGACGACTGCCGGTAATAAGCCAATTTAGAATGCTTCTGGGTGATGAAAGCCAGCTATCCGGGGGAGAAGATGATCGTATTAATTTTTTGCTCATGGGTATCGGGGGGGCGGGTCATGATGGTTCGCTTTTAACCGACACTATGATTTTGGGGAGTCTAAAGATCTCCACAAAAGAAGCTTCCTTGATCTCCATTCCGCGTGATTTATTGGTAAAAATATCGGGGAACGGCTATCAGAAAATAAATAATGCCAGCGCTTATGGCGAAACGACCAATTATCCGGGCGGGGGTTCAGCTCTGGCGGCCAAGACAGTAGAAGAGGTATTTGGCGTGCCAATTCACTATTATTTAAGAATAGACTTTAATGGCTTTAAGAGGGTGATTGATGAAATCGGCGGGATTAACGTGGAAATAGAAAAAAGTTTTGTCGACAACCAATATCCCACAGACGATTATGAAATACAAACGATTAGCTTTGAAAAGGGAATCGAGCACATGGACGGCGCGCGAGCATTGCAATACGCCCGTTCGCGCCATGGCAATAACGGCGAGGGTTCAGATTTTGCTCGGAGTCGTCGGCAACAAAAAATAATCATGGCTGTCAAGAATAAGTTGAAAAGTTGGAAGATATTTCTTAATCCCAACAAGCTTTACAAGATATTCGACGCAGTCAAGGACAATATCCAAACCAATGTGGCCACTTGGGAAATACCGGAAATAATCAATGTGGCTAAAGATATTGATTTTGAGACGGTGAAAAACTACGTAATTGATGATTCGGCCGGCGGATTATTAAAACCGACAATAACTGAGGGGGGAGCATTTGTCTTGGTGCCTAAAACCGGCGACTATAGTGAATTAAAAAGTTTTGTACGAAATATTTTTACCATTAAGGAAATCGCAGCAAAGAATATTCCCGTGATTGTCGCTAATGGCACCACAGTTGACGGGCTCGGTACTTATATGTCTTCCAGTTTGGAGTCACTTGGTTTTAGGGTGAGCAGAATTACCAATTCGCCCAACCAAAATTTTGAAAAAACCGTTATTTACGATTTGACAAATGGCGCTGAAAAGGAGGCCCTGACTTTTCTGAAAGAACGTTTTGACGCCCACACCAGCAAAGAGTTGCCGGAGTTTTTGCAATCAGCGCTATACCGCAACAATGATCAGGGGGTAGAAGTAAAAATTGAGGCTTCTTTTATAGTGGTGACAGGCTATGACCGGGTTGATGACATCAAAGCGATCAATGAGTGGCGAGAAAAGCAAACGGCTAACACGGCCACGACGACAGATAAACAAATCAATGAGGCAGAAGAAATAGATAAAACACAAGCAGCTAACTAAATATTATGTTGGGAACAGTAACAATTATCGGCCGGGCGAATGTCGGCAAATCAACTTTATTCAACCGCCTTTCGGAAACCAGGCGGGCTTTGGTTTCAGCTATTCCCGGAACAACGCGCGATTTGAAATATGCCGAGATTAACTGGCAAGGCAAGGAATTTGAGCTGGTGGATACTGGCGGTTTTTTGTCAGAACAAAAAGCAGAATTGCAAAAATTGACAAAAAAACAAGAAAAAAAATTGCGTTTTGGAGCCGGGGAAGATATTGATCGGCAGGTGGAATTAAAAGCCAGACAGGCGCTAGAAAAGAGTGATTTGGTAATTTTGGTAGTAGATGCGATTGAAGGATTGAATCCCCAGGATAAAAAAATTGCTGGCTATTTAAGGCAAAGTAAAAAATTGTCTCTCTTGGCGGTGAATAAATGCGATACGGCCAAACTGCGCGAACAAACAGCGGATTTTTATCAGCTGGGGCTGGGTGAACCATGGCTCATCTCGGCGGTGAATGGCGCGGGAATCGGCGACTTGTTAGAAGAGATAATTAGTCAGTTAAAAGGTCTCAAAAAGAAAGCTCACAAAAAATCAAAAAAGGGAGCGATTAGGGTAGCGATTATCGGCAAGCCAAACGTGGGTAAGTCATCGCTCTTGAACAGGTTGAGCGGAGAAGAAAAAGCGATTGTTTCAGCTACGCCACACACCACCAGAGAGCCGAATGATACGTTAATTAATTATCAGGATAAGGAAATAATAATCATTGACACGGCCGGAGTCAGACGCAAGGCCAAAATTGATCGTGAAAGCCTGGAAGAAAGCGGAGTAAAGATGACTTGGGGAGTTTTGCGCCGGATAGATGTGGCGATAGTGATGGTAGACATAAACGAGAGACTGAGCCATCAGGATCTGCAACTCGGCAAAACTATCGCTGAATCTGGGGTGGGTGCGATTATCGTGGCCAATAAATATGATTTAGTAAAAATGCGGGACGAGGAAAAAAGTGTTGATGAATACCGCGACTATGTCCGCTGGGCCTTCCCGCATTTGTCTTACGCGCCGATTGTTTTGGTGAGCGCCAAAACTGGCTTTAACACGGAAAAAATATTAAAATTAATTTTGGAGGTAGAGGCGGCCCAGAAAATAAAGATCCCGGTCAATGCCCTGAATAAATTTTTGAAATCTTTGATCAAAAAACAACCACCAGCCAGAAAAAGAATCAATGTCCGTGGCCGGGTAGCAGTCAAGCGAGCTTTTGTTACCAGACTCCAACAACTCAGTGTCAAGCCGCCAGTCTTTGAGTGCGAGGTGGGCTCAGATGAGGAATTGGAAGAAAGTTACAGAAAATATATTATCAATAACATCAGAGAAAAGTTTCAATTTGTCGGAGCGCCGATCCGCCTGGTGGTGCGCCGGCTCCAAAAGAAAAACAATTAAATATCATGAACAAAAAAAATAGCCAGATAATTTTAGTGGTTGGCCTTGGCAACCCAGGTAAAGAATACGAGCACACGCGCCACAACGTGGGTTTTGTGACACTCGATTGGTTGGCGGAAAAGCTAAATTGGGAACACTTCAAAGAACAGAAAAAATTCCGGGCGATGATTTCAGAAAACAAATGGAGAGATAAAAAAATAATCGCGGCCAAGCCATTAACTTTTATGAATAATTCAGGCGAGACGGTAGCGTCTATAAAAAAATTCTATCAGGTGGCGGATGAAAAGATCATTATTGTTTATGATGAATTGGATCTGCCTTTCGGCAAAATAAGAATACGCGCCAAGGGCTCTTCGGCCGGGCACAACGGACTCAACTCAATCATTGAAAAACTGGGGGGTGATAAATTCTGGCGGATAAGAATAGGGATTAGAAACGAGCGGGCGGAAAAAATGGAGGCGGCGGATTTTGTTTTGAGCAAATTGACCAAGGAGGAAAAAAATATTTTGGAGAAAGAAATACTACCGGAGGTGGCTAAGGAGACTGAGAAGATAATAAAAAGTTAGGTGAAGAATATTTTTTTACTTATTTAATATTTTTTACTTTTGCTTTTTGAATTTTGATTTTAAGATGTCACAACTCTCACAATCAATCTATCAGGCACAACAAAGACGAGACCATAAAAAGTGGTATGTTTTGACGCAGGAAGATCTTTTTCAAAAACTGGAAACTGGCAAGAATGGCTTGAGCGATGAGGAAGTAAAAAAGCGGCTGGCTAAACACGGCGCCAATAAAATGCCCGAGGGTAAAAAAATATCCAAGGGGGCGCTTTTGCTGCGACAGTTTAATAGTTCTCTGGTCTATGTTTTGCTCGGCGCCACAGCCATCAGTATAATGCTCGGGGACTATATTGACGCCGGGGTGATCCTACTAGCGGTTTTGATCAATGTAGCCCTCGGTTATTACCAGGAAAATAAAGCTATCAGCTCTCTTGGCGCGTTAAGAAAGGTGGCCATTAATTACTGTAAGGTGTACCGCGAAGGCAAAGAAAAACAAATCATGGCCGATGAATTGGTGAGGGGAGATCTGGTTTTTCTCAGCGCCGGCGACCGCGTGCCAGCTGACTTGAGAATATTGAAGACCAGTAATCTAAAAATCAACGAGGCGCCGCTCACCGGCGAATCCAATGAAATAGAAAAAACTAGCCGGCCGCTGGCCGGCGAACTCATTTTGGCTGACCAGGCGAACATGGCTTTCTTGGGGACACAAATAACTCAGGGTAATGGCTTGGCAATAGTGGTGGCGACCGGGCAGGAGACGGAACTGGGTAAAATTGCCGGCTTGGTCGCAAATACGGAAGACCCCCTGACTCCTTTGCAAAAAAAATTGGCTTCTTTCGCCAGGAAGCTCAGCTCAGCGGCAGTGGGGGGTTGTTTTTTAATTTTTATTGCTGGATTAATCCTAGGTTATGATGCCAAGCAAATATTTGTGACCGCGGTGGCGATTTCGGTAGCTATTATCCCTGAGGGACTATTAATTGTCATGACGGTAATTTTGGCTTTTGGCATGCAGAGAATACTCAAGGAGAAGGCGCTGACCAAACAGCTTTTGGCGGCCGAAACGCTCGGCTCGACAACCGTCATCTGCACAGACAAAACCGGAACAATCACAGACGGAGAAATGCGCGTGGTCGAGGTGGCCACCTTGGATTATAATTTTAATTTATTTGATGGCCAGACAAAAAAAGACGAGCAGGGCGGCAATGAATTGATCAAACTTTTGAAAATTGGAGTACTTTGTAATAACGCCTATATTGAAAATCCGGAGGTCGGATTGGAGCACCGGATTGTGCGCGGCTCGCCGACAGAAAAAGCGCTTTTGATGGTGGGGGCCAATGTCGGACTGGAAAAAAATAAACTGGAAAAAGAAGAACCGCGGCTGGCAGAAAACCCCTTCGACAGCGCCTGGAAATTCATGCTGACCTTGCATAAGGGCAAAGAGGAAAATTGGGCCTATCTCAAAGGAGCGCCGGAAGTGGTTTTGTCTTTATCAAAATATATTTATTCTGATGAAAAAAGGGGGGAAATAGAAATAAGCCAAAAAGAGCAGGAGCGTCTTTTGACGATTCATGAGGAAATGAGTAAAAAAGGGTTGCGCGTTCTGGCCTTGGCTTATAAAAAAATAAGCAGTAAGATAAAAACGCTTGAGGGTTGGGAACAAAAAGATTTCGTATTTGTCGGACTGGCGGGAATAAAAGATCCGCTCCGTAGCGAGGCACCAAAAACCATTCGCGAGGTAAGAGAAGCGGGAATTCAAACCGTGATTATCACCGGAGATCATGAACTAACAGCCAGAACAATCGCCAAAGAATTGGGGATGCCAGCCGAGGCCAAAAATATTATGAACGGGGAACGGCTGGCCAAAATAACCGAGAGTGAATTGCTGGCCGTAGTACCGAAAATTTCCATTTATGCTCGAGTAGCGCCGGAAGACAAGTTAAAAATAGTCAAAGCTTGGCAGGACCGCGGCGAAGTAGTGGCGATGACCGGCGATGGTATCAATGACGCGCCGGCTCTGAAGAAAGCGAATATTGGCATCGCCGTGAATTCGGGTACGGACGTGGCCAAAGAGACGGCCGACATTGTACTTTTGGATAATAATTTTGCCACGATTGCCAAAGCGGTCAGAGAGGGCCGAGTGATTTATGATAATATTAAAAAAGTAGTTTTCTACTTTTTGTCCGATGGCTTGGCGGAGGTAATCACAGTTGGGGTAGGCATGCTCTTGGGCTGGCCGCTGCCGCTTCTGGCCTCGCAAATCATCTGGATCAATCTCATTGATGATACTTTCCCGGGTATTGCTATAGCTAAAGAGCCGGCAGAGAGCAATATTATGAAACAGCGGCCGAGAAAATTGAGCGAACCGATTCTCAACAGGGAAAGTTTTGTTTTAATTGGCGCGATTAGTATACTGTCGGCGGCCGGCACATTATTTTTCTTCCGCTTTTTTTGGCAACAGACCGGGGACATCAATTTGGGCCGAACCGTCGGCTTTACCTTTTTGGCCATTAACACATTAATTTATATTTTCAGCGCCAGAAACTTTTATCGGCCAATCTGGCAGACAAATATTTTTAATAATAAGTCTCTGCTTTTGGCAGTAATGGTGGGCTTGGCCATGCAGGCCTTTGCTGTTTATAACGGCTTGGCTCAAAAAGTTTTTCAAACAGTGGCTCTGGGCTGGGAAGCCTGGCTGGCAATAATGCTCGGCTGTATTTTAATCATCGCGATGGTGGAGGCGATCAAGCTATTTTATTCACGCAAAAATGTCTAAAAAAACAATCCTTTTTATGATTAGCGCCGCAGCCCTGATACTTATTCTGGGCTGGTTTTATCTAATAATCAAATGGTGGCCGGAGATAAGACCAACTAATCTGGGGCCAATAAAGAAGGAAGAAATGATGATTTTTTCCACCAGCACTGCTGACCGGTTAAGGCCCGAATCGGAAGAAATAAAAATAATCGCGGTTGGTGATATGATGCTTTCGCGCACCGTTGAACAAAAAATGTTGACCCAGAAAAATTTTAATTATCCCTTTGAAAAAATGGGTTCTTATCTGAAAACAGCTGATCTGGCTTTTGGCAATCTAGAAACGGCGATCATGGCCGGACGGACAATCAAAAGCGGAGAGATGAGCTTTAGGGCTGATCCAAAAGTAGCGGAGATTTTGAAGAATAATAATTTTGGAATAGTGTCTCTGGCTAATAATCATACGCCCAATTTTGGGCGAAAAGGGCTGGAGGATACTTTTGGATATTTAAACGAAGCGGAAATAGAATACATCGGTGCGGGAAATAATTTGAGCGAAGCCAGAGAGGCCAAATATCTGACAGTGGGCGGGATAACTATTGCCTGGCTGGGGAGAACGGAACAACTCATGGTGCCGGCTAATTATGCGGCCGGAGAGAAAAATCCAGGTACGGCTTTCTGGAATAAAGAAGAAATGGCGGAAGCAATCAAGGCGGCTAAAACAAAGGCTGATTTGGTAATCGTCTCAATGCATGCCGGGGTGGAATATACTAATGAGCCGACCAAAGAGCAGAGGAATTTTGCCAGAGCAGCGATTGAGGCTGGAGCGGAGCTGGTAATCGGCCACCATCCGCATGTGGTGCAAACCGCGGAAAAATATCAGGGTAAATATATTTTTTACAGTCTGGGAAATTTTGTTTTTGACCAGATGTGGAGCCGGGAAACCAGAGAGGGGGTAGTATTGAAAATTACCTTAACTCAATCGGGCGTCAAACAAATTGTGGCAACGCCTATTTTGGTTGAGGATTATTGCCAGCCGAGGATAATCGAGGGGGCAGAAGGAGAAAAGATAATTAAGATATTGGGACTGGAAACGGAAAATAAAAATGGGGTTTACATTTTGAAGTAAATGTCAAAGCTCTAATTTCCAATCAAGCTCAAATTTCAAAGCCAAAAATATTGATTTATAGTTTAGAGCTTTGGATTTGATTGGAAATTTGGATTTTGGATTTTAATTCTAGCCATTAAAATTATTTATGTCTAAAATACTATTCCACACTTGCTGTTCACCCTGTGCCTGCTGGCCGATTGACGAACTGGGCAGGCAGGGTTTTGTGGTGACTGTTTTTTATTACAATCCCAACATCCAGCCAAAAGATGAATATATCGCGCGCCTGACAGAATTGAAAAAATATTTATCAGAAAGACCGGAAGTAAAAATCATCGAGGGTGAATACGAGATAGAAAAATGGCTAGAACAAATCAAGGGGCTAGAAAATGAGCCGGAGCGCGGGGTGCGCTGTGATATCTGCTATGAAATGCGGCTCAGGGCAACAGCAAAGCAAGCAAAAAAACTCGGTTATGAATACTTTGGTTCCAGCTTATCGATCAGTCCGCACAAAAAAGCGGAAAAGATCAGCGAGCTCGGACAAAAAATCGCCGAGGAGTATGGCTTAAAATTTTTGGATCGCGACTGGAAAAAATCGGGCGGTTTCCAGGCGGCCTGCCAAATTGCCAAAGAACATGATTTTTATCGCCAACATTATTGCGGGTGCGTGTTTTCAAAGAAGTTACCCAGTAACCCGTAATTCGTAATTAGTAATTAGTAAAATGTTTATAAATAACAAACACAAATAATAATACTAGTTACAAGTTACTAATTACTAGTTGCTTAATCACTTTCCTTGCGGTTTCCATTCTGACTGCTATAATAGGAATAAGATTACTCACTAATCACCAAAGACTATGACTCGTGAAAAATGGCTAGAAACATTGGAAAAAATCAGAAAACAGTTCCAGATTGACCATGAGGAACACGGGCCTTGGGGCGAGGAGACGCCCGGAGAAAAATGGCTGGTGGAATTTGAAGCACCGGGTATGGGAAAAATAAAAATGGAGTGGGTAGAAAAACCAAGATTGAAAGAAGTAAAGACGACGTACGCCAACCGTATCGGCTCGACGACGAAGGTAACTAATGTTTATGATGAAAATGAAATGGTAAATTACCTAAACGTTTTTAAATGGAATGAGCGGGAACAAGCTTGGGAGAAGCTGGCTAATGAATTTATGAATCTTTAAAAAATTAAAATCACATTTATGTCTAAAGCACAACTTTTTGTCGATTATCATTGGAAACAAATCACGGCGGCCTTGGTGGTCGTAGTGGCCTTAGTCGCCTGGCAAACAATCAATGAAGAGCTGACACTCAAAAAAGCCAGGGAAGGCCAGGTGGCCGGAGCGAGTGATAGTAATAGTGCCCAGCAAATAAAGAGCGAGGATAAAAATCAACAGCTCATCATTGCTTATCAGGCGAGTTTAAAAAATATTTTAACAGAATATTTACAAAAAAGAGTCGGGTTCGCCAATGACCAAGACAGCTGGCTCTCTACTCTGGAACAAACCAAGGCCAAGGTTTTGGAATTAAACGTGCCGGATGAATACAAGGAACTGCATCTCTTGGTGGTCACCACGCTGGATCAGGAAAGAGGGGCCTTGAGCCAGGATAATCAAAACAAAAAACAGGCGGCGGAAAGTGCCTGGGCGGAAATTTTGAAACAATATTTCTGGCTTAACAACTAGCAATTTTTTGTGCCAATCACACTCGCTTATTTTTATGGTCTGATAACTTTTTTCGGGTTGCAACTCGGGGTGATCAATCCCATTTTTTTCTGGTGGGCGGCCGGAGGGCTATTGATTTTTAATATCTTCTTTGTCTGGCTGGCAACCAGAGCCAAGTGGGACAAAAATTTCTTTAACTTTTTAATTTCACCTTTCTTTTTTTTACTATCAGGGCTAATGTTTCTGGGTTTTGCCAATCAGCTATTCATCCGCGAGCTGGCAATAGTTTTCCTTTCGGTCGGGGCAACTCTTTTTGTCAGGCAGTTGATTATCCTAAGCTATCACAAGTACCGCTACCAAAACCATTCCCTTTCAACTATTTCCAAGATTCTCAACACCACGACTATTTTTTTCTGGTTCAACGGAGTTTTTGATCTGTTAATCTTTTTGAATATTTCTTTTTGGTTGCTGGCGCCTTTGACTGTCCTGGAGGTTTATTTGGTAACCTATCAGTTTTTTATTATCAATAAAATAAAAAATGTCGCCGGGCAATGGTTTTTGCCGGTCATTACCCTGGCAATCACGGAATTATTTTTAGTAGTGTCCTGGCTGCCCAATCTCTCGGCGGTCAAAGCGCTCATTATGACAGCGGCTTACTATTTTTTCACGGGGCTGGCGCAACATTTTCTTTTGGGCACAATCAACAAAAAAACCTATTGGCGCTACGGCGCGGCCCTGATTTTGATCTGGCTGATTGTCTTGGCGACGGCGAGGTGGAGTTAAAGGTAAAATTTCAAATCCAAATTTCCAATGTCAAACAAAGTCCAAAACTCTAATAGTAAAAAGTATGATTTGGCTGAACGAACCGCTCAGTTTGGTAAAGATATAATTTTGTTTTTAAAAGAAGTACCAGAAAATACAATCAACAAACCCTTAATCGGTCAACTCGTCAGGTCAGCGACCAGCGTGGGTGCTAATTATATGGAAGCAGACTGCGCTGAGTCAAAGAAAGATTTTAAACATAAAATTGGTATTTGCAAGAAAGAAGCCAAAGAGTCAACTCATTGGCTACACATGACAGCGGCCGCCAATCCCAAACAGGTTGAAATTTGCCGAAAATTATGGCAAGAAGCACATGAATTAACCTTGATCTTTTCCGCTATTAATAATAAATGATTGGGATTTTAAGCTTTGAAATTGATTGGAAATTAGGATTTTGAATTTAAATTAATATGTTTTTATTATCATAATAAATTTAATGCGCTTATGTTCAAAAAATTCACTCAAACCAAGGTCGGACAACTAGAAAATAAAAAAGAAAACAAAGAGACTGGCGAAAAAAAATCCACCGCGGCAGACAAACTGCCTGAAATCTACCGTGAAGAATATTTTGGTAGACTGGAGAAACCGAAAAGCGGGCTGAGTCTAGTGGTAGTCGCGGTTGTCCTGGCAATACTTTCCAGCCTGACAGCGGTTTTTGTCTATGAGGGCTTTTTCCGCGAGGCGGTAGTGGCTGACAAGAGCGGACAAAAAATAATCGTGGACAAACAGGAAAACATCACAGTGACGAGCGAAGAGCGCTTGGCTGATTTGAGCGAAGCGGCCGGAGCGGCTGTGGTGGCTTTTTACCAAAAACCAAGCGCGACGGGGAATCATTTTTTTGAGGCCGAACAGGTGCTCGGAAGCGGGCTTGTTCTCACGAGCGACGGCTGGCTCGTCACGACAACGGGATTATTGAATAAAATCGGGGAGAGTAAATACGTGGTGGTGACCAATAAAAATAAAGTATATGAACCGAAATCAGTAGTGGAAGACCCGGGCAGCAACCTGGTGTTTGTCAAAATAGAAGCCAAGGATCTGCCGGTGGCCAAAATCGGCGAGGCTAAGACCATGACTTCGGGTCAGCTTGTTTATGGCTTTATCTGCAATTATCCCAAAGTAAAGCTAGCCAGCCTGCATGTGGCAGAGGTCGGTGCTCCGACTGTGGAATCAACGGAAAAAATGACCGCGGTGCTGTGGTGCCGGGAAGGTTATGACGAGAGTCTTTTGGGCGCGCCGATTATCAATATGGCTGGCGAAGCACTAGCGGTAGTAAACAGTAAAAACGAAGCGGTGCCAATGAATTATCTAAAATCAATTCTGGATGGACTGCTCAAAAAAAATAAAATTGAGCGCTCGGTGCTCGGGGTGAATTATATCAGCCTAGCTGCTCATCCGAAATTTAATCTTCAGGATGGCGAGTTGATCGCCAGGGGGGCGATGATTTCCGGAGACAAAAATATAGCCGCGGTGAAAAAAGGCAGTCCGGCGGAAAAAGCCGGGTTGAAAGCCGGTGATATCATTATCGCGGTGGGAGAAGATTCGCTCGCGGCGGACAAGACTTTGGGCGAGCTCATCCAGTCATACGCGCCGGGACAGAAAATAAAAATCAGCCTGATCAGCGGCGGGGAAGAAAAAGCCGTCGAGGTGGTGTTGGGGAAAATGGAATAATTCAGGATTTACGATTTACCCGCCTGCAAGCGCCTTGAGCGCTAGCGATTGGCGGGCAGGTGATTTACGGGAACAAAATAAAATATCAAAAATCAAAATGGAAAATGACAATGCAAAATTCAAAAATGAATTTAAAAAAAGATTGTATGGTTTTGTTTTAAGGCTGGTCAGATTTATAGATCGACTGCCAAAATCCTCTGTAAACGAAGTGATGGGTAAGCAACTCCTGCGTAGCGGGACCAGTGTTATTGCCAATTATATTGAGGCTAATTCAGCCAGCTCCAAGAAAGATTTTATCAATTTTTTTACTCATGCTCTGAAATCGGCCAACGAATCAAAGGTTTGGTTGGCACTGATAAAAGATACAAATAAAAGTGATAAGACCGAGAATGAGTGGTTGATAAGCGAACTAAAGGAAATAGCCAATATTTTAGCTTCCAGTATCTTGACCATGAGGGGCAAAAAATAATTTTGCATTTTTAACTGTCATTTTACACTTTGATATTTACATTTTTATCTTTTTAATGGCTCCCTTTGGGGGAGTTTTTTATTACCCCAAATTGGCTTATTTTAGCCTTCTATTGACAAAATTACAATAATATGTTAGGTTAAAAAGAATTTTAATTAATAAAAATCACTTAATTTGTGCTAAAGTAACCTGTCCAGAATGTCTTTGGGCGTGAGCCTTTTGGGCCAATATTCTTACGCTAATCATAATTTCCACCATAATTCATTATTCATAATTCATAATTCGGTATTCTGTATCCCTTCCCTCTTTATTAACTTTTTTAACTTAATTAACTTTATCAACTTTCCCCCTTGTTCCCCCGCCTCTGTCCCCTGTTGGGGCTGGAGGTGGAAGAATAATTGAAAGCAAATTGAAAATTAAATATAAAGGAAAGGAAAAAGGAAAAAATTTTAAGTAAGAAAATTCTAATTCACTGTTTCACTCATTTATTTGGGAGGTGCTCAATGAAAAAGAACATGTTTGTTTCGTTGGTGGTGGCCATTCTGGCCATGGCGCTCCTGTCCGCGCCGGTATTTGGACAGAAAAAAACGCAGGCCGTAATTCTGGCTGATCGTTTAGTGGCCGAGCCTGGGCAGGTAGTCAGAATTAAAATGATCCTGCCGGGCGATAAGTACATTGTAACCTGCAATGGCGATACCATCCGGGGAATAACTCATGAGGTAGCACCGGTAAAAACCACGACTTATGTGTTGCAAGCTCGTGAATATGGCGACACAACAGTTGTGGCAGCAGGTAAAATAACGATTGGAGTTGGAAAAAGAAAAAGACTCCACGTTTCTTTGCCTGATACCTTTCGCCTGGGGCGTACCAACCCAAAAGAAATAAAGGGTTGGCAAACAACCAAGGTGACGATAGACAGCTTTTTGTCCGTGAACAGTGAGTCGAGTTTTAATGGCACGGTTACTGGTACCGCCGACTTAAAAGGTGGTGCCAGCGAAGAGAAAAATATCTATCTTGCGAACACCCGCGCCAAAAAGGCAGCTGATTTATATGGGCTGAACTGTAAACTCGGAAAAGTAACTGGTGCCGAAGAAAGAACGGTTTACTTCGATTATGAAGAAACCGATGAGAGTTTTTTCTCTCGAGTCATGGCAACGGAGGCCGGCATCGGAATAGTTACTTATGCGCCGGATAGCAGCAATAGGGGTATTCTATCGGGGGCAGAGACAGACTCTATAGGAACAACTCTTAAGGTATTGGCCCCTAATGAAATCTCGTTGGGCATCGGCCAACAGTTCGGACACTATACTGGCCCGACTGCGTTTTTGGGTGTTACCTGGGGGCACAGCGACAGTGTTGGTTTTTTGTTTTCGCTGGCTGGTACTGTCGGCCAGAATTCCATTAAGCATGATTTTACCGAAACCGGCAGCCTTGTGGGAATCGTGCGCTACAATTTTAAAAATTTTCTTGGTTTCGGTATTTCGGCCGGATGGTTTTATTGGGCCGATGTAGTTAACGCCCCACTTGACTCAAACTACAAAGATTATAAGCAGGAGTTCAAGGGGCCATGTGTTGGCGGACATCTTTTTGTTGGGCCTCTCGATGTCCAATATTTGGTAGCCTCCGGTCGGCGCGATGATCGACGACTGGTTATTCCGGATATAAAAAATAGCGAGTCAAATCAAGCGTGGCAGATCAACCTCGACCTAATTAAAACCGGAAAACTTGTGAAAAATATTTTTTAACCGGCCCAATCGGGCCAGGAGGATATCGTGAAAAATCGGTTTTTTTATCTTTTGTTGACCACCCTGGTGGTTCTCGGGCTGGCCTCTTGTGGGCGCGACCCGATGAGCCACAGTGGGATTAAGGCCGAGTCGGTGGAAAGTCCGGTGTTATTTTTGGCCCCTGATTCTCTCGATTTCGGCATGACGGAAACGGTGAAAACCTTTACGATCTCCAACTCGGGCAATGGTGACCTCAATTGGAACGCGAGTGAATCGATTGCCTGGCTGACCATTAACAAAACGTCGGGCACCAATACCAGCACGGTCACGGTCACTGTCGATCGCGGTATCTTGTCACCCAACACATATACCGGGAACATTCCGGTAACGTCCAACGGTGGCAATGGCTCAGTGGCGATTTCCATGACAGTGCCTGAACCGGCACCGGCCAAGGTTGTCATTCTCTGGTCCGGCAATATTAGCTACGGCGACCAAGGATGTTCGCCGAACAAGGAGGGTCAATTCCCTGGCACGTCCTTTGCTTTGGGCGGTGGGTCATTAACTGGAATGATCCCATACGTCACGGTTGAATGTAGCGCCGGCCAACAGTGGTACCTCCTAATTTATCGTTCAGTCGGCGATACACCGGAGAAAGTTTCGTTTACCGGCCCTGGCGAATACCAGATCTGCGGGCCGTTGCCGGCGAACTTCCTCGGCCTTCGTCTAGGGGTCGAGGCCGGATGTGTCACCGGGAAGAAAATTGTCGCCAAGGGGCAGATCCCATCGGCGGCACGCGTTATCATGGAGGAATTTCACCCGGTTCACCTGGAGGCCGGGGCGGAAAAATAAAAGTTTCGTCGCTTGCGAGCTTTTTACTAGAGGGAATCTTTTGGGCCAAGCTCGCGAGCGACTTACCCACCCCTCCGACACAGCCCTCTCTCTAGCTCTACCTTGTACTGGTGGGCCGACAATTTTTGTCACACGTCGGCTCACCACGGGTAGGTTGTATAAAAAAAGAAAAATAAAAAAACAAAAAAACGGGAGGAAAAAATGAGCCCGTAGAAAGGAGATCAAAGGAAACCAAACGAAAATCCAATCTCTTTTTCTACGGGTTTTTGTTTTGGAAAAAATATTTGTTGGGGCTCAAAATATTGAGCCCCAACGAGATTCTTAAAAATTTTTGGGGTTGTTTCTGTCCCAATCCCACTTGGCTGGATTGTATTCTATATATTGCCAAATATTTTCATAATCTTTCTCATCGCGAATAATGTGTTCATAATAATTGCGTTGCCAAACAGGGATATTGTAATTATGTGTTTTCGCCCATTTGGTCACCCCAATTTTAAAACCGCGGACAACCGACCCGATGGAACCCGAAATAATATGTTGATAGGCATTTGTTTTTGGTAGGGGCTCAATATTTTGAGCCCTGTTTTTTAAATTATTTGATTCAATAAATTGAACCATGTTTTCTGAATTGTCGGGCTCAAGGTTTTGAGCCCCTACATTATTACCAAATATTAAAATTCCATGCAAATGATTTGGCATGATAATAAAATTATCTAATTTTATTTCCGGATAATGTCGGGGTATATTTTGCCAACATATTTTTGCCGCCTGTCCCAATGGATTTAAATACATTATTTCTTGTCTGATATTTCCAAACAAATTTTGCCGTTCATGGGCGCAGGTGGTGACAAAATAATAACCTGCGCCGGCATAATCGTATTGGGGCAAACGAATTGATTTTCTATTGGATTTGATGTTTCGCGGATTCATATTTTATTTTATTATAAAAAAGGTAGGGGTTCAAAATATTGAACCCCTACAAAAAATACCGATATAAATTCTAATCTCTATTCTTTAATCCCATCCAGATTCACATCGTAGAGAATCTTGTCATGTGCCAAATTGTAACCAACCATTTCCGTTTCATTAAACCAGAGTTTTATTTCACGCTCTGCTTCGGCTGGCGACTCGGAACAGTGCACCAAATTTCTGACGGCCCGGCCGGACAGGTTGGCCAAGTCATAGGAATCAATGGTGTAATCGCCGCGGATCGTGCCCACGTCAGAGGTGGCTGGTTCGGTGCCGCCGGTAATTTTTTTCACCACGGCCGTGGCCTGATTGCCTTCAAAGATCATCGGCACGACCGGACCGGCGGTCATAAACTCCACTAGTTGGCGCACAATGTCTTTGCCATATTCAATTGGTTCTTTTTCCGGGGTCAGGCCTTTATCTTTCATCTTGCCAACCAGCATGGTGCCTTTTTCCAAAAACCACTTATCGTCTTTATGATAATGTTCCCAGAGAACTTCTTCTTTGGCCATCATAATTTTAATAGCCGTCATCTTGAGGCCGGTCTGTTCAAAGCGTTTGATGACTTCGCCGATCATGGCGCGCTGGACCGCGTCTGGCTTGAGAATGACGAGCGTACGTTCGCGATTGACAACAGGAGACATATTTTTTTGATTAGTTTATAGCGATTAAATAATAGAATAACATCTACCAGCCAGCAAGTCAATAAAGCGGGCTGTGATTTTCAAATTCTAAATCCTAATTTCCAATAAAATCCTAAATCCAAATGACTAAATATTGGGGCTTTGGATTTGGAACTTTGTTGGATATTGGAAATTTTGATTTTTCTGTTTTTAAAATAAAAATTATTTAATATGATTAGCTCTCCATTTTTTTATCTCCTTATGATTCCCCGATAATAAAACTTTTGGCACTGCCAATTTTTTCTTCTGGCCTTTTTCCAGATATGCAAAAACCTCCGGACGGGTGTAGTGCGGGTGTTCTATATAGCTGTCATCACCAGAAAATGTCTCCTCGACCGCTGATTGATCGTCGCCCAAAACACCAGGCAATAATCGCGACACAGCTTCAACCACGACCGCGGCTGGCAATTCACCACCGGACAAAACATAGGGACCGATGGAAATTTTTTCATCAATAAATTTTTCAATCCGGGCATCCACGCCTTCATAGCGTCCGGCGATCATAATCAGCTGATCTAACTTAGAGAATTTTTGCGCCATTTTTTGATCAAACCTCTGGCCGGCCGGGTCGAAGAGAATAACATGTGATTTTTTGGCGCGCTTGATTTTTTTGAGTGTTTTATAAAGCGGCTCAATCTTTATGAGCATGCCCGGTCCCCCGCCAAACGGCCGATCATCCACGCTTCTGTGCGCGTCAGTGGCAAATTGCCGCGGGTCGTGAAAATTTATCTTGATTAATTTTTTCTTTTGCGCACGCTTCAAAATAGATTCATTTAAATATGAATCAAGGATATGGGGGAAAATGGTGATAATTTCAAAGCGCATAGACAAACAAAACCAACTGATAAATTTCCAAGATACAATTTCCAATTTCCAAATAAATCTCAAAGTCCAAATTATAAATTACAAAGAATGCTTGCTATTTGAGTTTTGGATTTTGGATTTATTTGGAAATTGTTTCTTGGAACTTGGAGCTTATTTATTATAAGCGTTTATAATAAATTAAAGAACCGCACCACAATTGTAGCACGGTTCTTTTATAAGGAAAAATTAGATCTTCAGGTCATCAACCGCGGAGGTGTCGGTCATTTCCTCGTCGCGAGGAGCGCTCATGGAGCGGCGACCGCCTTCTGGCTCATTGATTTTCAGATTGACGTGGGCGTTGTTTCTGGCGCCAACCAAGCGCAAGAGAGTGCGCACGGCTTTGGCGTTTTGGCCCTTGCGGCCAATGACATAACCCATATCTTCTGGGGCGAGATTGAGAGTTAGAAGAACTCCCATTTCATCGACTTTTCTGTCCACGGATACTTTTTCCGGGTGATCAACGAGTGCTTTGACAACGTATTCCAAGAACTCTTTGTCGTTAACCATAGTTCATTGCTGATTAAGTTTATAAGGTGCAATTGCTTGCGAAAAACGACCTTTCCGGACATTTTTAGTGTAGCATAATTGGCTGGCGTGGTCAATCTCATGAATTTATTGTTAAATTATTAAGTTGTTTTGGGCTGACTCTGCAGAAGATGAGATACATAGGTAACACCCATAAATTGCCCAAAGTAAAAGTTTTGGGTAAAATCAAAGGTTAATTCTAATGTATTTTATCTTATGAGAAATTACCAGGAACGCGGTTTAATATGTCTTGATCTTTGGC
>JAAZMX010000006.1 GCA_012798565.1 Candidatus Kuenenbacteria bacterium | reverse complement strand
TTGTTTACATTATAGGGTAAAAATTTTTAGTCCTCTAAAGGTGCTAAAATGGTAGATTTACCCTTACCTTATACAAAAAGTTGTTTAAGGGGCAATTAGGAGCTAATAAGCAAACTATAAACAACGCTACGATTTCCTACAATTTAATTTTTCTTTAATTTTTTTAGCCATGCTTTCCAATTCCTCACCCTGACTACTCTTTACGATTGACTGGATCGCTCCGCCGCCGTCGCCCTCTTTTCTAGGAATTATATGAACATGCAAATGCTCTAATTCCTGGCCTGCAGTTTTCCAATGGTTCACGCCAATATTAAAACCGGTTGGACGCAACTCAGAATTCTTGATCATCATGGCCACCTCGCAAGTCTTTTTGTAAAGCTCCCCCAATGCCTGCGCATCCAACTCAAACATTGTAGACACATGTTGCTTGGGTACCACCATTGTGTGCCCAGCTGCCGAGGGATTAATATCTAAAAACGCCAAAAATTTATCATCCTCATAAACCTTAAAAGCCGGTATCTCGCCCTTTATAATTTTACAAACAATACAATCTTCCATAATGTTTAAATGCTTAAATGTTTACATGATCTAATATTGAAATATTGTATCAGGTTTTTTTATCTCTTTCAACTCGCCGTTAATCACTTTTTGAATATTGAAAGTTCCATACTTCGGCCCCTCGAAAAACCCCTGCATCGCCGCCTCAGCCAGCCAGCCGGAATTCAGCCAATCAGGCAGCCACTCGTTGGCATAACGGATGTTTTCCTGATCCAGCGCCGCTCCAATCCCGATCAGCCATTTGCGGTTGAATACCTCCTGACTGCCCAAAGGCTCAGTAATGATAATCGGCAACCCCAAAGCCACATAAAAGGATAATTCTGACGGTTTGGTCCACAAGATATCCGTCGTCCGCAGTAGAGCATTAAATTTTCTGAAATAGTCTTCTTTTTTCTCTTCATATAAAATAAAAATACTTTTATCCAGACATTCGGTTAAATTTAATCGATCTATTTGTTCCAAAAAATAATCGCGAATCGCGCTGTGTATGCCAGCCACCAGATTTATCCGCAATTCCCTCCGACACAAATTATGCTTCATGCTCTTGATGAGTGCCGCTCCCATTTCCCTTTGCGCCCCGGCTCCACCAACCGCGAAAGTGATCGTCAAAGGATGATTGGGCAAGTCTGGTACTGGATAATCAGAGAGCTGTTCCTGAACTGTTTTTTTATATTTACTTAAATAAAAATTCTTGGGGTCTAAATTTCTGAGCCGCGCCGCCAGATTGTAGCGCAAAATATCCAGATTATCCCCACCGGTATTCTCTTGGGGCAATGGGAAGCCAGTATAATAAATATTTTTTGATTTCACTCCATACAACTGTAACCTCTCATATACCCGCCTTGTCGGCGCAAAATACTTTATTTTGCTGATTGCCGGATTAGGCGCGGCCCAAGCACGCGAAACATCTGCATCACAGACTACCAGATAGATATCATTGCGATAATTAAATTCTTCCGCCATATAGGCCACGCTGAAAAAAGTCGTCAAAAGGGGCAGGTTTTCTTTATCCAATCTATCAATCAGATCTTTACCCCACTGTTTTTTCTTAATAATCGTCATGCTGGTCAGAAGCTGCCAGCTCGGCCGGCTACTCGACCTCTTAGGATAAAATTCTTTGATCTTTTGCATCTGGTCCATGCCCCAAAATAAGACATCCCCTGCCACCGGAATGTGTTTAGCGCGAGAAATAAACTCATACGGCTTGCGTCCCTGATTCCAAATCTTCAAATCGCTCTCTGGCATGCCTGCGTAATTATTAGCCAAAATCATCTCTTTTTTTCTATCCAAAAATCGCAACGGAAAAGCCGCCCGCTGATGCCCATAACCCATATCAACCGAGACTAGGCACACTTTTTTGTCGTTATTTATTACAACTTCTTCTTTTTTATTTTTAGGCATATGTTTAAATATTTTTAGCCCGCCTTGTTCTCTAATGAAACTTTTCATTAAATAAATCACTTGACGGACTATCTTATTTCTACTTGTTTCGTATTCCTCGCCGTAGTCCGAAAAGCGTAGTGCGATAAAACGGGCCTGCCTCGCCGTAGCTCAAAGAGCGCAGGCGGGCTTATAAATTATCCTTCAAATTCCTGATCTGCACATCCGACTCCAAAATAAATTCTTTTGGCGCCTTGTCTGGAATTGCGTTGATCTTCAATCTGACGTGCACCAACCGCAAAGCCAAAAGGTCAGCCGGTGTCGGGAGTGGATTGTGCTCGGTATCGTCTGGATAATCGCCATTATAATAAGTAAAAACCGGTTCGTCTTGAGTATTGCGCACATATCTGGAGATGATCGTCTGTACCTCATTTTGGGGCGAATAAACCAATGGTGAACCGCTCGGTTCAGTCACTGCTTTTATAAAATCAGAGCCACTCAGAAAATATCTTACTCTTTCTACTGTCACATCACGATCATAGTCGCTGTAAAATATCAATTCAAATTTATCCGCGCTTTCAATCGGATAAGCTCCGGTGTCAGCCGGCATGGCCTCGCGCGCCTCCTTGACCAAAGTTTCTACTCCCCTTTGCGCTTCATTGATAGAGGTCGATTGCTCAAAAACAAAACTCTGAAAAAAATAACTCTGTTTCACAAACATCCAAACTAAGGCCGTCACTAAAAGGAAGATACCTAAAGCCACCAAAATCTCCATCAAACTCAAACCACTTTTATTATCTTTTATTTTTCTCATTTTGACAACTCTTTAATTTACCCTACCTTTATTATATCACATTACTCTAATAATTATATCTCCTTGACCAATTTGACTGACTATTTATCTCCATTCGTTTCTATCTGTTTCTACTATATTTCTATTTGTTTCTTTTTATTTTTTTGCTATAATAATTACTGTCAATTTAATCATTTTAACCTATGTTAAAAACCAAAAAAATAACGGCTATTTTTAGCCTTATCAGTTTTTTCCCCAGCTTGCTTTGGCCGCTTTTACCCATTCGCGCCCAATTTAATCCACACTTTATCATCTCTGATTCGGAGCTGACTGATTATGACAGCATGAGTCTTGACCAAATCCAAAATTTTTTGGAAGAACAAGGTGGTACCCTAGCTAAATATGTTGACCCGACCGTCCGCATGACCGCCTCTCAAATCATCTATGATAATGCTCGTCTCAACCGGATCAACCCTCGCTATATCCTGGTTCTCCTCCAAAAGGAACAAAGCCTGATCACCGACCCCAATCCGAGTCAAGACCAATACAACTGGGCTACCGGCTATGGCATCTGCGACAGCTGCAGCAAAAATGATCCCACGGTCCAAAAATTCAAAGGTTTTGCCATGCAGGTTGACCGCGGCGCCGGCGGCACTCGTTTCTATTTTGATAACCCGGATAAATTCCGTTTCCAAACTGGTGCAACCTACACCATAGACGATACTGCAGTCACCATCAAAAACGATGCCACCCGCGCCCTCTATACCTATACCCCGCACCTCCACGGCAATGAAGTTCTGACTACTCTCTGGGAAAAATGGTTCTCCGTCAACTATCTTGACGGCGCTCTACTGCAGGATGGTGAAAACGGCAGCATTTGGCTGATCCGCGACGGCGAAAAACATCTCTTCAAATCCAAATCAGTCTTCTTGAGCCGTTACCCTTCTTTTAACCGGGTGATTACCGTCAACCCCACTGAATTGAATAAATATCTGCTTGGCTCACCAATCGCTTATCCCAATTATTCACTCCTGCAGATCCCTACCGGTGGTGTTTACCTTTTGGATGATGATACTCTCCGGCCGATTGATTCCCGAGAAACCTTCAAGCTGATTGGCTTCAATAAAGAAGAAATTATTAAAGTTGCCCTGGATGATATCTCTTCTTATAAAATTGGCGAGCCGGTAACCAAAAATGATCTCTATCCCACTGGCACCCTCCTTCAAGACAATAAAACTGGTGGCGTTTATTTTGTCAAATCAGGCGTTAAGCATCCTGTTACCACTCGCGATTTCCTGAAAATTTATTATAAAAATAGAAAAATCACCCCGGTCAGTTCCAAAGAACTGAATCAATATGAAACCGGTCCAGCCCTCAAATTAAACGACGGGGAATTAATTTCGGTCAAAGGTCAATCAACTGTCTATTTTGTCTCCGACGGCGTGCTGCGACCGTTTAATTCCTATGAAACCTTCCAGGGTATGGGCTTCAAATCAGAAAATATCATCTCCGTTGATCAAAAAACCTTGGACTTGCATACTTTGGGCCAACCACTTACCTTAAAAAAATAAAACTTTATGCTTAGCTCTGCTGCTTTTTGTCCTCATCCTCCGCTCTCTGTTCCCGCCATTGGTCAAGCCAACCTTGCCGCTCTTGCCACTACACTCAATTCTTTCCAAAAATTAAATCTCGAGTTGTTGGCGCTGAAACCCGACACCCTAATTTTAATTTCTCCCCAGCACCAAAAAAAAAGCGCTCAACTGATCATCAATAGTGCTCCCCAATATCTAGGCTCTTTGGAAAACTTTGGGGATCTGGCCACTAAAATAGAATTTTCCAGTGACCCCGATCTTTTATCCGCCCTCCAAAAAACCGACCAGCAGCTCAAAAATGGAATGAATTTCATTTTTGAAGCCGAGCCAGCGCTTGACTATGGAGCGACTATCCCGCTCTATCATCTCGCCAAAAATCTGATTGGCGTCAAATTACTCGTCCTCTACCCACCGGCCGATGCTCCGCTTTCTTACAATTTGGAACTCGGCAAAATACTTCAAAAAGTTTTGAAAAACAGCGAGAAAAAAATCGCTCTTATTGCTTCTGGCGATCTTTCCCACAAGCTATCCGAAGATTCGCCTGTTGGTGTCTCACCCCGCGCCAAAGAATTTGATCACACCCTGATTCAAATGCTCAAACACAAAAAAATCGCCGAGCTTATCGCGCTTGATCCGGCACTCTCTATTGAGGCCGAAGAGTGCGCTCTTGGCCCGCTTACCCTTCTTCTCGGCATTTTATATCGCGTTCCCTATGCGCCCAAGGTTCTTTCCTATGAGCACCCCTTCGGCATCGGCTATCTGACTATGAAAATGGAATTGAAATAAAAAAACTACCGTCTACTCGGTAGTTTTTTAAATGCAAAATGTAACTATCAAAAATCAAAATGACAATGCAAAATTAAAAATGAGCTCTATCCCGCGCTAGCGGGATACCTTAATTTTTATTTTTGATTTTTAAATTTTACATTTTTAAAGTCCCACTTTGATCACAATCCTATTCCCATTATCCGGTATCTTATTGGTAATACTATAATTAAACTTGAACCTCACATCTTTAATATTCCCCTTGTCCAAAAGAAAACGCCGCGCTTCTGTTTCGCTCATCCCTTTTAATTCATCTTTCAGCTTCTCAGTTTCAATCGGCATAGAAATCTGATTTTCCGCGTGAATAGCCAGTTTAGCCGTTCTCTTTTCCAAATCCACCTCTTTGGTTTCTATTTGGAAAACATCCTGTGAACTTTCCACTAATTGCTTGCCATCCTGCTGATTTTCTTTGAGTTTAGCCGCCAATATCTCCCTGATTTTATTCTCATCCCAAGCCAAAGCCTCTGCTTGGCCTTTTAATTTTACCGTAAACTCGCTCACTTCCTCCTGCAACTCCACTGTTTTTTCCACCCCTACTGCCCGATACTCAATCAATCGGTCGTCTATCTTTTCCCCGTCATCCAATTTGCTGGCCAGTTGTTCTTTTAGTTTTGGATTGAGTTCCTCGGCCAGTTTCTTCTCGGCATTCTTTAAATCATCTTCAGAAACGACTTTGATCGTTTTATTGCTACCGCCGATCAACTTCTCTTTCACCTCTCCATAAATCTTACTCTGTTTGCTGAATGGCAAATCGATCAAGGCCAGCCGCCCTGGTGCGATATTACCCGCCTCTCCGCCTTCCTTGGCAATGACCTCCGCTGTTGCCGTGCCATAGACTATCGTTCCCTCCTCAGACACTTCTGCTTTGGGAATTGTCACATTATTCTGTAAATAAAAAATCTGTCCGCCTTCGCTCGCCAGACTATTGCTAGTACTTAGCGTCTGCTCCAAACCGGTCTGGTTATAAAAAACTACTTTACCCTTGGCCTTCTCGCCCACATTCTTTTCCCCGGTTGCTGGAAATGTTTTTTCCAGAGCATCCTCGGCCGTCACCGTGATCCCCGGCAATTTATAATGTTCCAGATCTGCCTCACCTAGTCCGCCATCAACCACCACCTCGAAATCATTGCTGATCTTTTCAGTCTTGGGCACAATCGTCACTTCCACCTCGGGAAAAACATAAATAAATAGGGCCACAATCAACAGGAAAAAAACCAAAAAAGCAAAACTCCTGGCCAATCTGTTTTTTTTCTTTGGCTTGGTTCCGTAATAGTTGCCGCCCAGATCTCTTTTGTGATAATCGTATTTGGAAATCATAATTAAATAATCCCTGAAATTAGTTCTGTCTAAATTAGGTGATAATTACTTATATTTTACAACAATTAGAGCTTTGGTGTCAAAGATAACCACCATCGACTCCGTAGGAACGCGCCATGGCGCGTTCTTCCCATTACCAGGGGGATGTCGCGACAGTGCTAACTCGTCAGGGTAAAAGGATATCAAAAAAACAAAAACCCGACTGGGTTTACTCACAGTCGGGTCGAGCATTTTTCTTCTTCTCCCTAAACAAAATAAGGAGGATGTTAACCCCTATTATGACAATCAAACAAAACGGGGTCAAAACAAAAATAAAGAGGATGAACTCCTTCGTCCGTTTCAAAATCTTTAGCCAATTTTCTTTTTTCATGGATTTTTCCCTCCTTTTTGTTTTCCCTTTTTATCTTTCCACCCTACCTCCATTCACCCCCTCTTGTCAACTTTTACCAAAATAAAGAGCCCGAAAGTTTTTAACACCTCTCGGGCTCATCACGGCTTTAGATTTTTTACTTTTGTAACAACATCTTGCGGGTCGCCATGAAACTACCCGCTTGAAATTTATAAAAATACATGCCACCGGCGACCACGTTGCCGTAGTCGTCGCGTCCGTCCCAGATCGCCTCGTGCTTTCCGGCCGATTGCGTTTGGCCGTTGATCAGTGACCGGATTTTTTGACCGAGCATGTTGTATACGGCCAGCTCGACCACCTCCATTGCCGGCAATTGGTAGCTTATGATCGTAGTGAGATTGAACGGGTTGGGATAGTTTTGCGCTAGGGCATAGCCGGTGGGCTGGGCAGTCAGGTTGTCCACTAACGTAGCGGTCCCAACCTTAGCCTCAACCTCCTGGGTGAAACTAAACCGACTGTCAATACTATTCACCGAAACGACTCGGTAAACAGCACCGCCTCGGTATCCCACCGGCAAGGTGTCGACATGCTCCGTGGCAGACCCAGACAAGTCAGCGACTTTCGCAAAAACACCGCCTGACAGCGACCGCCAGATCTCGAACCGATAATTGGAAATCGCGCTCCAGCCCACGGTCCAAGAAATATGGGCCTGCCCACCGCTTATAACAGCAGCGAGAGGATAAAGATAGGCAACTGGCCACTGGGACTGTTTAAAAAACATGTTACTATTCGTCGATTCAACTGAATCAACACCAGTATTCCCATTATCCAATATGGCACCCAATCCCTTCTCCCATGCAGCCGTAATTCTGGTAAACAGCGCCTCTTGGTGATCAGAAAAACAGTCCGTCCCCCGCAAGGCCCCACGAACATAAAAATTTTGGTCAAATAATGGCGACCCAGAGCTTCTATCTTCCACTATCCCCATCTCCGGATATATAAAAACCGGAATCACATCTGGACTAGCGGAAGAATAAGCATAAGCGATTCCGTCACCACCCTTCTTGATATCGGCCCTCGGGTGACCAATATAAAAAACCTTCTCCCTGTTCTTCATCGGTCGCTTATTCCAACCGCAGTCAATCACGGGGATGGAAAAATTTCCCGCGTCAGACCAACAATATAAAATCTCCACCACTGTCCAATCGCTAAAACCAGTAAAAACTATCCGGCCCAAAACATTGCCGGTTATTCTTACGGGTTCAGTAATTGGATTTTCACAAGTAGCGCTTTGATACCTAAATGTCAGCGCTATCTTGTAAATTTTATTCAACTCCATCGGCGGATCTATATAATGTTGCCTTAACATTAAAATCCGCGGGGCGTCAACCCCTTTTGTTGTTTTGATAAAAAAACCAGTTACCGACTGATTCACCAAAACAACTCCGTCAGCCATTTTTTGATACCGTGGATCGCACAGTATATTTTTGTTCAATGGCGACGACTGGCCAAATCCATACCCCGCCTCCTGGGCTTCGACAACCACCCAAAAAAACGCGCACATCATCACAAACATCATCTTTGTCTTCATGATGCACTCTCCTCTTCATTATTGCGCTACCAAGTTGTCTAACTATTTGTTATCAACTTTATTATTTCTATTTTCAATTTTTTATTTTATCACATTTAAAAAATCGCCTATTTTTAGGTTTTTTGCGATTCCAGAAACGTTATCATAATTTTTCATTTCTGTCAACCGCATGTACTAGACGGGTACATAGGTAACACATGGTGATATCTAAAGCTAAAGTTAATCGGTGGCAGATAATCTAAAGTTTGGTGTGGTCGTTCAAAATTGTAATGAATTAACCATTCTGTTAATTTTTGGTTAAATAGATTA
>JAAZMX010000001.1 GCA_012798565.1 Candidatus Kuenenbacteria bacterium | reverse complement strand
GCCACCACTGCCACCTGCGGATATTTTGCCTTTTCCGCGTCAGGCATTCTAGGGTCAAATGGTTTTAACCCAAGTTGTCCGCAGGTTGGTTTCAGCCCGTCCTGAATAGCGGCGTACAACTCGCGCTGGAACAGTGTATTCAGGGTGGTGCCCACGCTCTGATTTCTGGCCGACATCACTTCGGGAGGAAGTTGTTCAGTTGCCATCTTCACGAAGTGATCAGCGATGTGGGTTATTGCCGATGATGCTTTTGTCACTATGGGTGTCAAATAGTCTTTCTGAAACCGAAGAGTATCAGTCCCATAAAAACCATAATCCCACAGGCGCACGAGCCGATTTTTCTTAAAGACCTCGGCTTCTTTCGGATGGCTGACCGGGTTCCTCGTAGCTGGTCTGGGTAAAGAGCCAACTAAGGTAGCCGTTTCTGGCACGGTCAACTCCCACACTTCTTTGTCAAAGAAGTGACGAGCGGCTGTTCCAACTCCTTGAGTGCCAGCGCCACAAGGAATTGAATTGAAATATGCCTCAAGGATTTGGTCCTTGGTATATTTGAAATTCATCCAGATGGCTAATACGATTTCTCGTATTTTCCTCTCCACAGAACGCTCATTAGATAGGAAAAGATTACGAGCCAGCTGCTGGGTGATCGTACTGCCACCCTGAAATCCGCGCCCCTTCAGTGGATTGATAATCAAACCACGGATCATGCCTTTGAGGCTGATCCCGTAATTTGAATAAAAATCTGCGTCTTCCGAGGCCAGGAAGACCTCGATCACGTGCTTCGGAATTTTCTCCAGCGGAACGTAGATGAAACGCTCGCTGGATTTCAAATAGACACTGTCTGCGCTGAAAAAAGCGACAGGACTATTTGCCCGCACCAATTCCTCTGGCATGTCGGGTAGCCGACCGGTTTTTTGGGAGACCATGTAAAATTCGGCTATCAATCCCAGAAAAACCAGCGCCCCGAGCAAAGCCACAATGGCCAACAATTTTTTCAACATGTAAACCTCCATTACGTATTATGCATGAAAAGAACAATTATTTCCTTTTCCAAACCCAATTTGGGTTTCTATATTATTACACACTTATTTTATTTTGTCAATGTTTTGACATTTTCGCCCAAATAGTGTTAAATAAACTTGAGGCAATAATAAGAATATCTGGGGTGGAGTTGACCCCAATATTTTTGGCCTATCTTTTTTTATCCAAAAATAATACAAATTACAAATAAAATACAAATATACAAATACTTTAGAGTTATGCGTGTGTTAGTTATTATTTGTATATTCGTAAAAATTTGTAATTCGTATTAATAACTCTCGAAAATTATGTCTACGATTAACCAACTGATCCGCAAGGGTCGCACCCGCAAAGCCAAGAAGTCCAAAACTCCCTCGCTTCTGCTCGTGCAAAATGTTCTTACCCGCCGCAAAAAAGAAATGCCCAAAGGCAGTCCTTTTAAACGTGGTGTCTGTACCAAGGTCACTACCACTACTCCGAAAAAGCCAAACTCCGCTCTCAGAAAAATCGCCAGGGTTCGTCTGTCCAATGGTGAAGAAGTCACTGCTTATATCCCGGGTGTCGGCCACAATCTTCAGGAGCACTCTATCGTGATGTTGCGTGGCGGTCGTGTCAAAGATTTGCCAGGCGTGCGTTATCATATTGTTCGCGGCATCTATGATACCCAAGGCGTCGAAGGTCGCAAGCAAGGTCGCAGCCGCTATGGCGCCAAAAAGGCCAAAGCCAAGAAATAATTAACTAATTTTCAATTTATAATTTTCAAACAGTTTTCAAATGATCCAATTTCTAAATTAGGAAATTAAATCATTGTTTGAAAATTGAAAATTCTGAAATTGATAAATTTAAATCCTATGCGTGGAAAACAAGCCCCCAAGAGAAAAATTAAACCCGATATCAAATACCATCGTTTGGATATTGCCAAATTGATCAACTACATCATGCGCGATGGCAAGAAATCAACCGCCGAAAAAATCGTTTACGGCGCTTTTGACTATATCGCCGACAAAACCAAACAAGACGACATGTCTGTCTACGAATTGGCCCTGCGTAATATCAGCCCATCTCTGGAAGTGCGCGGCCGCCGGGTTGGTGGTGCCAACTATCAAGTGCCTTTTCCGGTGAGCGATGAGCGCCGTCAGGTTTTGTCTTTTCGCTGGTTGATTAATGCCGCCAACGGCCGCAAGGGTAAACCTATGGCCGCCGCTCTGGCTGAAGAAATTATTGACGCTTCCAAAGGTGAAGGCGCGGCCATGAAGAAAAAAGAGGATATGCACCGTATGGCCGAAGCCAATAAGGCCTTTGCTCACTTTGCCAGATTTTCCAAGAAGAAACGGTAAGCTGGAAAGCAAATTCCAAGATACAAGAAACAAGTTCCAAATAAAACTCAAAGCTCAAGAAATAAAATTTAAGAAAAGGATAATTTAAATATTGGAATTTATTTGTCAGCCTTAGGCTGATCCGCCCTCACTATATAAGAATTAACCCCATCAGAAATTGGCGGAGAAATTGGAACTTGGAACTTGGAGCTTTAGGCAATCAGGAAAACATTATTACGAGAAAAATTTTATTTAAACTCGTTTAACTATATTAACTTAATTAACTTTCTCTTATGCCCCGAGAATATTCCCTGGAAAAAACCAGAAACTTCGGCATCATGGCTCACATCGATGCCGGTAAAACAACCTTTACCGAGCGCGTTTTGTATTACACCGGCAAAAAGCACAAAATAGGAGAAACGCACGAGGGCGCCGCGGAAATGGATTGGATGGATCAGGAAAAAGAAAGAGGAATTACCATCACCTCCGCTGCCACCACTTGTTTTTGGAAAGGTTTGCGTTTTAATATTATTGATACCCCAGGCCACGTTGATTTCACTGTAGAAGTCGAAAGATCCTTGCGCGTCTTGGATGGAGCCGTGGCTGTCTTTGACGGCTCCCAGGGCGTGGAGCCTCAATCAGAAACTGTCTGGCGCCAAGCGGAAAAATACAGTGTGCCGCGGATTGCCTTTGTTAATAAAATGGACAAGATCGGCGCCGACTACGAGTCGAGCTTCAAATCAATTTTGGATCGCTTGAGTCCCAATGCTGTGCGCTATGTTCTTCCCATTGGCGCGGAAAGCAAATTTGAGGGTGTGGTCAGTCTTTTGACTATGAAAGCTTATCATTTTCAGGGCCAGAATGGCGAAGAGGTGGTGGAATCAGAGATTCCGGCCGATCTATTGGCAGACGCCAAAAAATATCGTTCCGAATTGGTGGAAAAAGCGGCTGAACAGGACGATGCTCTTTTGGAAAAATATCTGGCTGGCACCGAATTAACTGAAGAGGAAATCAAAAAAGGCTTGCGCCAAGGCGTTTTGGCCAACAAATTATATTTGGTTCTCTGTGGCAGCGCTCTGGCCAATAAAGGCGTGCAATTAGTTTTAGATGCTGTTAATGATTATCTGCCTTCGCCTCTGGATATTCCTCCGATTGAAGGTTTTGAACCCGGCGATGAGGCCAAGAAGCTCATTCGCCACGCTTCTGATGAAGAGCCCTTTACCGCCTTGGCTTTCAAAATTGCTACTGATCCATTCGTTGGCACCCTGACTTTCTTTCGCGTTTACTCAGGCGTGGTCAAAGCCGGCAGTTATGTTTATAATTCTTCCACTGGTGACAAAGAACGTTTTGGTCGCATGGTCCGCATGCACGCTAATCACCGCGAGGATGTGGAAGAAGTATATGCTGGTGAAATCGCCGCCGCTATTGGTCTCAAAAATACCACCACCGGCGATACGCTGTGTGATGAAAGTAATTCGATTGTTTTGGAGAAAATCACCTTCCCCGAACCGGTTATCAAAGTAGCTGTTGAGCCCAAGACCAAAGTCGATCAGGAAAAAATGGGCATGGCTCTACAAAAATTGGCTCAGGAAGACCCAACCTTCAGAGTTTCTACTGATGAAGAGACTTTGGAGACAATTATCGCCGGTATGGGCGAATTACACCTGGATGTTTTGGTTGAGAGAATGCGCCGGGAATTCAAGGTGGATTGCAACGTGGGTAAGCCACAGGTTGCTTATCGTGAAACCATCAAGCAAGCTGGTGAAGCCCAAGGCAAATACATCAAACAATCAGGCGGCCGTGGTCAGTATGGTGACTGCTCACTCAAAATTGAACCGATTACTGAGCCGGACGAAGATGGTAAGCTCAAGGACTTTGAATTTATCAATGCTGTTAAGGGCGGTTCTATTCCGAGTGAATATATTCCCGCCATTGAGAAAGGTGTCAAAGAAGCTTTGGGTAATGGCGTGGTTGCCGGTTATCCCATGATGCATATTCGTGCTTCTGTTTTTGATGGTTCCTACCATGAAGTTGACTCTTCAGAAATTGCTTTCAAAATGGCGGCCATTATGGCTTTTAAATCCGCGGCTCAGAAAGCCAGTCCGATTCTCTTGGAGCCGATCATGAAATTGGAAGTCGTCACTCCGGAAGAATACATGGGTGACATCATCGGTGATTTGAATTCCCGCCGCGCTATTATCAAAGAAATGACCAATCGTGGCACCGCCAAAGTAGTTGACGGTGAAGTGCCTTTGGCCAATATGTTTGGCTATGCCACCGCTTCTCGTTCGCTGTCCCAAGGCCGCGCCTCCTTCAGCATGGAATTCTCTCATTATGCCGAAGTGCCGAGAAATGTGGTGGAGCAAATTGTTGGCGAAAAATCGAAAGCGGGAAAGTACAATAATTTTTTAATTAAAACACGTAGTAGGGGCACAAAGTTTTGTGCCCTTTTTGCTTTAGATTTTGGATTTTCTTTGATATTAGGATTTTGGATTTGGGAATTATCAAATTTAAAAACTCCCTCAGCGGGAGTTCTTATTATGTAGCGCGTAATGATTTTACGCAGACAACTGGAGTTTCTTGAGAATCAAGGCATTCATTTTTTCCAGATAAACTATGCGTTCGTCTAGATCGTGATAAGATTTCGTATGGGCCGCCACCTCGGTATTCAATTTTTGCAACTCACCCATCAGCTTATCATTACTGTTTAGTATTTCGTTTTTATCGATTTTCATTTGTTTTTCCATGCCGTCCATTCTTGTGTCCAGCCCATCCATTCTTTTATCCAGCCCACCCATTCTCAATTCTATTTTATCAATTCTTTTTTCCACTGGTTGAATTCTTTTTTCCACGATTGCCTCAACACCAGGAAAAATTACTTTTTCCGTGAATTCTCCCAATGTTTCCACCAGGATTTTTTGGGTTATCGGTTTTGTGTCGTTTAATTTAGGCATCTGCTCCAATTAAATTATATCAAACTTAGTATAAATCATTATTAAATTTAAATCAATCCCACTTTTTCCTTGACTTCCTTCATTGTTTCCGCGGCGATCGCCCGGGCCCGGCTAGCTCCGGCACGCAAAACTTCCAACACGTAATCCGGATTCTTTTCCAGTTCGCGGCGTCTTTCCTGAATCGGTTTCAAAGCACTGATAATCACGTTAGCGAGCATCGGTTTAAATTTGGCATATTGTAATTCGCCATTTTTATAATCTTCTCGAAACTTGGTGGTAATTTGTTCATCGTCCACGAACATTTCAAATAAATCCAGTAAATTTTTTCCTCCGTTGCCATGCTTGCCGCCGCCCGTGTCAGTTACTGCTTTGCTGATTTTGTCCTTGATTTCTTCCGGACTGTCATTCATGGCAATATATGATTTCGGCCCCAGATCTTTACTCATCTTTTTACTTGGATCATTCAGGGCCATCAACCGCGGAGTTTTGGTGCGGATGGTGGCCGGCTCTTCAAAATATTGGCCCCAACGATTGTTGAATTTCCGCGCCGCTTTTCTGGCCAATTCCACGTGCTGTTCCTGGTCTTCGCCCACTGGTACGGCCGTCGCGCGGTAGACAAGAATATCCGCCGCCATCAGAGCCGGATAGTCGAATAATCCCATGTTGATATTATCTTTATGTTGTTTGGCCTTATCTTTGTATTGGGTCATTTTTTCCAGCTCTGCCACCGGCAAAATACAGTTCAATATCCAAGTCAGTTCCGCATGCTCTTTAACGTGAGACTGAATAAAAAATATAGACTTTTCCGGATCAACTCCGGCCGCGAGTAAATCCATCGCCATGTCCATGATATTCTCGCTCAGCTCTTTTTTGGGTATTCCAATAGTTAAAGAATGCAAATCTACCACGCTATAAATCGTCTGATATTGGCCGCTGTTCTGCAAGGTCACCCAGTTTTTTATGGCACCCAGATAATTACCAACGTGCATCTTGCCCGTGGCTTTTATTCCCGAGAAAATTGTTGGATGGTTGTTCATACTTAAATAATATATTATTATTTATTTTTTATCCAGCCTGTCCCGAGCGGTAAGTTATCATTCGCTAATAGACAAGCTGAAATATTTTTTAATTTGGTACACCTTAATTACACTGTCCAAGTCGAGGGATCCCGTCTAGATTAGCTCTAATTAAGATTAAAGTTGGAGCAGATAGCTACGGGTTCCCTCGTCCCGCAAACCAAACGCGGGACTCGGGATAGACTTTGGGAAAACCATAATCGCGTTACACCTCAATTATCACCGGCAGAATCATTGGCCGGCGCTCGGTTTTGGAAAACAAGAATTGCCCCACATCATTGCGGATCTTATTTTTCAGATAATCCGGGAAAGCCTCAATCTTGGGATCGGTATCGTTTAATATTTTTTTGACTTTATTGCGGGTGTCTTCGATGATTTTTTTATTTTCTTTCATGTAAATAAAACCGCGCGAGATTATGTCAGGGGAGTGCAGGAGTTTGCCAGTCTTTTTGCTGACTGTTGCGATCACTACCAGCATGCCGTCGCCAGCCATCATTTGCCGGTCGCGTAAAACCACATGAGAAATATCACCCACGCCGAGTCCGTCTACAAATACATAGTCGCTGGGAACTTTTTTGGCGAGTATTTTCGGCCGGTTGCCGGTCGGAAATTCCAGAACTGAGCCATTGTCCGGCACAAAAATATTTTCTTTGGGGAAACCCTCCTTCATGGCCACCTTGGCGGCTTCCTTGAGCATATAATGATTGGCGTAGACCGGCACAAAATAGGTCGGCTGCACCTGTTTTATAATTTCCCTTATATCATCGATATTGCCGTGTCCGCTCACGTGCACGTCCATGATATCGGAATGAATGATGTTATCCGACAAGCGGTACATATTGTCTTTGAGTCGTTGAATGGTTCGCTCGTTGCCGGGAATGATCGATGAGGAAAATACTACTGTGTCATCTTTTTTTATTTTGATATAACGGTGGCTGTTATTGATAATCCTGCTCATTACCGCGTTGCTTTCCCCTTGCGCTCCAGTGCACAAGACCAAAATTTTATTATCTGGATATTTGTGTATATCATTAATGGCGATTAAGGCGTTTTTGTTCAATTTCACGTAGCCGAGCTTTTGGGCGATTTCGATATTCATTTTCATACTAAAGCCGTCTAGGGCGATCTTTTTGCCCATACTCGAGGCGATATCAATGATTTGTTTTACTCTTTCCACCTGGGAAGCGAACGTACCGATAATAATTCTCCCCGGCGCCTCGGTAATAATTTTGGTCAGATTATCAATCATTTCCTTTTCTGTCACCTTTTTGCCGCCGCCCTGGTGCGTTGCTGCCAGACTTTCTAGCATCAAAATTGTCGGCGTTTTGAGATTTGACAATGATCGGTAGTCCACCATCGGCCGGCCGAGCGGGTCGGTTTCCATTGTCCAGTCGCCTGGATGGACCGCCGTACCGGCTGGCGTTTCCAATATTACCCCCACCGCGTCCATAATAGAGTGTTCCACCGCGAAAAATTTCACCGTGAAATTACCAAAAGACAAACGGTCTTTGATGTCTTTAACATAAATTGTTTTTAGGTTTTTACTGGAACCCTTTTTGTAATCTTCCAGGCGGTGTTTGATCATTTCAATCGTCAGATTACGACCGACAATCGGCGGGTTGCCGAGTTTTTCCAAAATTATTGGTGCGGCGCCGATATGATCCAAGTGTCCGTGCGTGAAAACCACCGCGCGAATATTTTTTTCCTGGCCTTTCAGATATTCCACGTTTGGGATGATATAATCAATGCCCGGCATATCTTCCTCGGGGAATTGCAGTCCCATATCCACGATAATAATATCTTTGTTTTTTTCCTGGCCGTTTTCTACGTATTCAAAGACGGTCATATTGCGCCCCACCTCTTCACAACCGCCCAGTGGAATGATTCGGAGCAGGCCTTCTTTTTTACCGATAATTTTTTTGAAAATTTTTCTTGGTGTGGAAACCGCCGTTTTGTTTTCTGTTATTGGGGTTTTTGCGCTTGGCTTGATTTGTTCTCTCTGTTGGTTATATTTTTCCAGTCTTTGATTGGGTGTATAACGCCGACCATAATTCGACTGTGTTGGTTTGTCGCCAAAACGCGTCTGCTTGCCAATTGATGGCGTTATCACCCGCCTGGCTGGAGCCATCGGATTTTCCTGTTTTGCTTGACTGCGCCGGCTATCAGCCAAGACAATCATCGGGTTTCTTGGTCCATTGGCATAGGATCGCCGGTAATCATTTTGTTGTTCGTTGTTTTTTTTGTGTGCACTTAAATAATTAAAAGTAGCACCTTGCCTCGGCTTGTTGTCAAGCCGATTTGTTCGTTTTGCTATCATAAATTTGTTCAATAATAAATATTTAATTAGGCTCTAGACTAGCACTTTCCGTGATATAATGGAAATATATGCTAGCACAAGCCAAAATTTCAACTTTTAAAATTAAAAAAATAATTAAATGCTTTTGTCTTGATTTTAACGCCTCAAAAACAGCACTACTGTTGGGTTT
>JAAZMX010000039.1 GCA_012798565.1 Candidatus Kuenenbacteria bacterium | reverse complement strand
GCCAAAGATCAAGACATATTAAACCGCGTTCCTGGTAATTTCTCATAAGATAAAATACATTAGAATTAACCTTTGATTTTACCCAAAACTTTTACTTTGGGCAATTTATGGGTGTTACCTATGTATCTCATCTTCTGCAGGGTGGCCAGTTTAATCAAAAAACAATGAGACGGAGAGGAGATGTTTTCCGAGTCTTTTATTTGACTTGAGGCGAATTTTAAAGTAAGATTGATTAATATGAATGTCACTGAATTGGCCAGAAAACTGAAAATTACTCCGAATAAACTCAAGGAGATAATGCCCTTGATTGGTTTTGATATTGGTTTCAAGGCAATAAAAGTTGATCCCAAGATGGCACAGGCGATTTTGGAAAAAATGTCTGATCCGGCAATGAGGGAAAAATATTTGAGTGATTCAGTGGTGGAAATAAAAAAGGAAACAAGCAGAGAGAAAGGGGGATCCGATACAGAACAGTTCCGCCAAGTGGAGATACCAGAAAGGATAGTAGTCAAAGAGTTGGCCAGGCGGATGAATGTTGCGCCGGCTAACTTGATTTTGGAGTTGATGAAGAGCGGAGTGATGGCGCCATTGAATCAATATATTGATTTTGAAACCGCATCAATCATTGCTGAAGATATGGGCTATGCCGTAGTTAAGACAGAGGAGGAGATGGAGAAAGAAAAAGAAATAGACTCAAAAAGCATGTTGGGTATAAAAGAGGAAACCGCGAGCGAGCGCCCCCCGATCATCGTGGTGATGGGTCATGTAGATCATGGCAAGACAAAGTTGTTGGATGCTATTCGGCAGACCAATATCATGGAAGGCGAGGCCGGAGGAATTACCCAGCATATTGGCGCTTATCAAGTAGAGAAGGATGGGCGACTTCTGACATTTATTGATACGCCGGGGCATGAAGCATTCTCGGCGATGAGATCACGCGGGGCAAAAGTGGCAGACATTGCGATCCTTTTGGTGGCGGCAGATGATGGGGTCCAGCCCCAGACAATTGAGGCTTTGGCGCATATCCGGAAAGCGGAACTGCCTTTTATTGTGGCAATCAACAAGATAGACAAACCGGGAGCAAACGTGGATAAGGTTAAAACCGATCTGGCCAACATCGGGCTGACACCGGAAGATTGGGGTGGCAAGACAATTTGCGTGGAAGTTTCCGCCAAAGAGAAAATTAACATCCCGCTACTTCTGGAAAATTTGTTTTTGACAGCTGATTTGAACAAAGATACGATTGTTGCCAATGTTGATGCTCCGGCAGCGGGGACAATCGTGGAAACGCATATTGACAAGGGCGAGGGACCAGTGGCGACGGTTTTGATTCAAAATGGTGTTTTGCGCAGAAATGATCTGGTAAGGATCGGAGAAGTGCCGGGAAAAATCCGATTAATGAAAAACTGGAAAGGCGAGCTGGTCGATGAGGCTGTCCCTTCGATGCCGGTAAAAATTTTGGGACTGAAGGCGGTGCCGGGCGTGGGTGATATTCTACAGGTGATGGGGAACCAAAAGGAAATGAGACGATTAACTAAGACAAGGGTGAAGGAATTTTCCAAAGCAACCACAGTCGGTCTCGGAACAGCTGAAAAAAACAAAGAAGACGAGGATGATGAGCAAAAACCAAGGGTAAGAATAATTTTGAAGTCAGATGTGCTCGGTTCCGTAGAGGCGATCATTGAGTCACTGGACAAAGTACATAAGAGGGGAGTGGGGGTGGAGATAATAAAACAGGGATTGGGCAATATTACTGAGAAAGACATCGAACAGGCTGGCGGGCTGTCGGCCGTGGTTTTGGGTTTTAATGTCAAGATAACCCCTGAGGCAAAACGGTTGGCGGTGGATAAAAAGGTGGAAGCGGAGGTTTTTGGGGTGATTTATGATTTATTGGATTTTATAGAAAAGAAAGTTGTCGAGTTGGCGGGGGTGGAAATAATAGAAAAAGAGATAGGAAGGTTGAGGGTATTGGCAATATTTAGAACGGAGAAGAAAGAACAAATTATTGGCGGACGAGTGGAGAGCGGCAAGGCGATTGGCGGGGCAAGAGCCAAGGTTGAACGCAAGGGGGAAATAATCGGTCAAGTGGAGGTAAGGGGGGTGGAATCGGGTCGAACCAAGGTGAAAGAAGTGGCCGAGGGACAAGAGTGCGGGCTGTGCATAGAAGGTAAATTGAGCGTGGAGAAAAACGACCAGCTAAAAATATTTGTGGTAGAAGAAGAAAAAAAACATGAAGGATAATTATAAGAAGGAAAAATTGAATAATATTATACACGAAGCATTGAGTGAAATAATGCGTCAAGAAATAGAGTTCGGAGAGGGAGTTCTGGTGAGTATTGGAACGATTGATTGTGCTAGTGATTTGGGTAGAGCCAAGGTGTGGCTCGATATTTGGCCGGAAGGCGCAGGGGGGAAGGTTTTGACAATCTTGGACAAGCAACAGGGTTTGATAAGAAAGGAATTGGCAAGAAGGATAGAAATGCGAAGGGTGCCCAAAATATTATTTATAATTGATAAGGACGAGATTGAAGACGAGCGGCAAAGAAATAAAGTAGAAGAGATATTAATGAAGATTAAAAAAGAAGAGAATGAAAGATAAATAATCCCGATCCCGGATAAGTCGGGATTTTTTATTGGCTTGGCGGGTTTTATTAATATTTTTATTCTTGACAGCGAGAGCGGTTATTGATAGACTGTTTTGATATGCAACAATTCTTAGATAATCAATTTAATCCCGATGATCAGTTGGACAAGGGGGATGTGGCTAGAGCAAAAGAGATGTTGGCCAGGGCGGAGAGTGTCTTAATTTTTACTCACAAGAATCCCGATACTGACGCGATCGGTTCGACAATGGCTTTGGCTAAATATTTAAAGGAGAAGGGTAAAGAGCCCAAAATTTTTTTACCCAAGCCATTGGCGGGTAATTTTTTTTATTTGAAGGAAGCAGTGGCAATAATCGGTGAAAACGAATTAATAAGAAATAATTTTGAATTGATTATCGGGATGGATTGTTCCAATTTGGATTGGAGCGGAGCGGAAAAATTTTTGGAGCAGAAGAAGCAAGAGGGTTCTTTTTTTATTAACATTGATCATCATCCGAATAGCGGCTATGCCGATATTAATATCGTGGATACCAAGAGTGCCTCAACTTCTTTGGTTTTATATAAAATTTTTAAGAGGTGGGGAATAGGGATTGATGTGAATCTGGCGACGAAAATTTTGGCTGGTATTGTCGCTGATACTAATAGTTTTTCCAACAGCGCCACGAGCACAGAGGCCTATGGCGCGGCAGGAGAACTTTTGGCTCTGGGGGCGCAGTATAATTATATTATTAATAAAATTCAGAAGAATGAGCACGATGGCTGGTTTGGTTTGTGGGCCAGACTATTATCAAGATTGACTAAAAATGATAAAATTAAATTGGCTTATTCAGTAGTTTTACCGGAAGACGAACAGCTGGGCGACGGCAGTGTTTTGGACGGGGCGACGAATTTTTTGAGCAACCTTGAGGGGATGAGACTGGCCATGGTTTTGAAAGAAAGTTTAGACGGTGAGATAAAGGTCAGTATGCGCGCGATTGACAAAGAGATTGATGTAGGGCAGATAGCACACTATTTCGGCGGTGGAGGGCATAGCAAAGCAGCAGGGTTTTCGGTCAAAGGCAGGCTAGAGAGGGAGGGGAATTATTGGCAAATAGTATAAGACAATTTCCAAGATACAATTTCCAATTTCCAAACAATTTTTCAATTTTAAAATTTTAAAATTAATTAACTTGTGGGAGAAGGTATGATTGGTTTAGGCACCATACATCCCCCTACCCCCTCCTAAATAGGAGGGGACAAAAATACGTTTATGTTTTTAATACCAACAGTGATCGAGAAATCACAAATGGGCGAACGAGCCTACGATATTTACTCCCGGCTTTTAAAGGATCGGATCATTTTTTTGGGCGACACGATCAGCGATCCTTTGGCCAATACGGTGATTGCCCAGTTTTTACTTTTGGACTCGCAGAGCAAAGATAAGGACATTAAATTATATATCAATTCACCGGGCGGATCGGTGACGGCCGGGTTGGCAATTTATGATACGATGCAGTATATCAAGGCGCCAATCCAGACGATTTGTATCGGGATGGCGGCCAGCATGGCAGCGGTGCTTTTGGCAGCCGGGACCAAGGGCAAAAGATTTGCTTTGCCCAACGCGGAGATAATGTTGCACCAGGTGATGGGCGGAGCCGAGGGGCAGGCGAGTGATGTAAAAATCAGAGCGGAACACATTTTAAAAATCAAAGATAAATTGAATAAAATAATTGCCGCGCATACAGGTCAGAGCATGAATAAGATAGAGAGCGATACAGACCGAGATTATTTTATGAGCGCTGAGGAAGCTAAAAAATATGGAATTATTGATAAGATAATCGAGGCGGATTCATGATTTGCCAAAAGGCGAGAAAAAGTATAAGATAACAATAAATTAATTAAAGTAAATTTATGTCAACACCTACTCAGAAACACACTAGGTCAAGAAAAAATATCAGACGTGGAGCATTAAAATTAAAAACAGTGGCTCTAGCGGAGTGTGCTAAATGCAAGCGGCCGGTCAGGCCACACACGGCTTGTGCTTTTTGTGGGAGTTATAAAGGGAAAGCGGTGGCCAAGGT
>JAAZMX010000005.1 GCA_012798565.1 Candidatus Kuenenbacteria bacterium | reverse complement strand
CTAGAACAACCCGTAGTTTAAGGGTCTGGCAGAAAGAGATACCGGAGTTTATTCATTACTACAATACCGAGAGGCCACATATGGGGATAGGGATGAAAACCCCCATGGAAGTGGTGCGAAGCTATTGACTAGAAAACACCCGACAACATTGCACCGAAATCCAGCCCTTAGACTGGTAATAACCCCTATCCCCCGCCCCCTATTCAAATATTTAAATGCTTTTATGTTTAAATGCTCTCGTGTTTTAATGATTTAATGTTCTTGTGTTTTAATGATTTAATGTTCTTGTGTTTTAATGTTTAAATGCTTAAATGTTTAGATGTTCTAGTGTTCTGGTGTTCCCGTGCTTTAATGCTTATAATGTTTAGGTTTTGACACTCTCCCTCGCTTGTCTTATAATTAACCTTGTTATCAACAACCACCACCTATGGAAAACAATAAACAAGAGTTTGAAAATTTGGCTTCCATGATCAAACAGGGTTTTGACGCTGTCGATGCCCGTTTTGAGCAGGTCGACAAACGTTTCAAGCAAGTTGATAAAAAATTTGATCAAATTGATCAAAGGTTTGATAATATTGACAAAAGATTCCTGAAAATGGAAACTAGCTTGGCTTTTTTGGAAGAGGGTCAAGAAGAAATCAAGTCCCGGCTCAATAACGTCGCCTATCGCCACGAACTGCAAAATCTGGACAAAAGAGTGATAAAAATAGAAAAGAAGCTCGGTCTGGAAACTACCTAACGAAAAATATCTACAAAAACTGGGCAAGCCTGTCCAGTTTTTTTAATCCTCATTTTCTAACACAAACCCTATCGAAATTTAACCCAAAGTCAATGTTGCCTGGGAGCCGAGCCCTTAGGCTGGTAATAACCCCTATCCCCCGCCCCCTATTCAAATGTTTAAATGCTTTTATGTTTAGATGCTTAAATGTTCTCTAATAACTTATCCACACCCCTCTCTTGCGCAAAAATCTTTTTGGGCTAAGATAAAAACATCGTTGGGAATAGACTACTCAATCCGCCGGGTGATCCGGGGCGTTAGTTCTTCAGCGGTTCGTCGAGCGAACCGTAGAGACTGCCAAGGATGGGTGTCTCCCCAACTCGCTCCTTGTCGATTCAAGGGATTCATTTCCACCAAAAGAACCATCGGCAAGGAGCACGAAAAAAATGGACGCCGGCCTTTTATGGCTAGCAATTGATAGTACATGGTTGTGCAAAACATCTTTTGTTCGGCGATTGGCCGGCGTCCTTCTCTATAAAAAGGGAGAGTCCAAAAGGATTCTCCCTTGTTTTTTTCTTCCCTTACTTTCGCCCAAAACTTATCCACACCCCATCCCCTATTTGACTATTGTAAAAAAAATGGTTTAGAATTAAGATTAACTAATCAAATAACAATCAAAAGGCTATGGATTTTATATTGTCCAGTGTGTGGCAATCTAAATATTCTTTTTGCTTCCTTAGTTTTTAACTTTGTCTTTTTTGACGAAGTTTTTTATTTCCTGTTTTCTTGGTCAGCGCTCCCCAACCTGTCCAGATCATCCTAGCCATATTCACCCCACCGTTCTAATGTTTAAATGCTTAAATGTTTAAATGTTCAGATATTCAAATGTTCAAATGTTTAACTGCTTAAATGTCCCAGTATGCTGGACCAACAACCTTTCTACACCTTCCGCTGTGCCAAATGTTCCTGTCACTTCGCCAACATCCTGGAATTCAACGGCTTGATTAAAGTGGAAAAAAAATGTCCCAAGTGCAAAGCCTTAAATATCATTACCGTCAGCAATAAAGAAATCGATATCCAGTGCAAATTGACCGAAGACCAAGTCGCGCCTCCGCCCGGCTACAATGATGGTGATTACTGGGATAATAAATAAAGTAATAAAAATTTCAGAAAAATAATGTCATAGGCATCATCGCCCCATCTTACGGAGCACCAACGCCTGCTATCCATACGAAACAAATTCTGTTTTTGCTTTGTTTGGATAATAGGCGTTTTTTGTTTAGTATATTTTATCCTGACCCGCCGAGTCGGCGGGGAAGGATCCCGTGAATGTTCTTCTAGCTCGAGATCCTTCACTCGCTCCGCTCACTCAGGATAAAGTAAAAAAATCAATCAACCCATCCCCCATCAAAATGGGATTGGCAACCGCAAAGGTCGATCTGTGCCCCAAAAGACACAAAAAAGAAAAATTATTAAATAAAAAAATAACTATGAAAAAAACACTAATTTTCGCTTTAGTATTCATGCTCACTGTGGTGAACAGTAGTGTCGTTTTCGCTGAGGATATCAGCACTGATCTCACCCAGGTACAAGCTGGTGGAGAAGCTCCCGTCGTAAAAGCCAAATGGGAAATGAACCCAGAAAAAGGTAATGACGGCCAATACTTGGGCACTGATGATTCTACTTCTGCTGGTGCTCAATTTAATCCGACTGGAGTAAAAGACTTAAATAAAAGAATTGCCATTTGCGCAATTGTCACCGATCCAGAAGGCATGGGTGATGTTGCCGGCGTTTATGCTGATGTTTATTACCCAGAAGGTATCGCTCTAGGACCAAGTCATGATCCATTAGCCAACCAATCTGGTGCTGGTTGTGGTGAATTTATGCAACAAGATAAATTGACTGAGTTAACTAAAGAAGAGGGCTTTGAACTATTCTGCAAAAAGATTAAAGACAGTAATAACAACCTGCCAGTTTTTAATGGAACCACCTATGATTATGATGAGATTTGCGCTCAAGACGGTGAACTCTTAAAAATGACTGCCAGGGTTTATTGCGCGGAAAAAGATTTATCTTATGAAGATCCTTTTGGCCATTATAAAGTTATTGTTCAAGCTCAAGATACCAATAGTTTAAATGGCACCCTAGAAAATTCCTTCGAATATCTACCGTTAACTGCCTTTGTCGCTGACTTCACCAGCGTCGGCTATGGTAATGTCAAATTGAACATTGAAAAACTTGTTAATGGTGATCTAAATTTTGGTACCTCGGCTTTGCCTACTGTTAGAAATGTTGGCAACACCAGATTAAATATGACCGTCTTACAAAATGATATGGGGTTGGGCAAAACAAGTGGTAGCTGGAATGTCAGCTATAAGGCTAGAGTTGGCAGTTACGCCGAATATACACCTTATCTCCCAGAAGTAACCGCCACACTAGAAGACGCGTTGGATCTCTCAGAAACAGATGAAATTGACTTTTCTATTCTGGTCAATAAATTCCCTACCAGCTCTTCAAATAACTGGCACGGTTCCATGACCCTAGGCGCTGTGTCTGCCCCGCATTTAGCCTGTGCTTCCAAAGTGGGCGCGAAACTATCAGCTTATGTTGCGCCAACGAATTGTGATTTTACTGTCAACGCTGGAGAATCAATCCAAACCGCTTTAAATTCCGCCACTACCGGACAAACTGTTTGCGTAGCCGCGGGTACGCATAGCACACCAGACACCTATCCGCTCATGATGAATACCGCTGGTGTCACCTTGGCCGGCTTGGGCAATGCCGGTGACGCAGTGCTTAGTGGTGGTGTGAGTGTCAATGCCAATAATATGACTATCACCGGGCTGACTATTCATGATTCCAATATCACTGGGGAAGTATTCGGCGTTTATCTGAACGCTGGTACTACCGGAGCCACAGTATCTTACAATAAGCTTATTGGTCCCGGAGTCGCCACTGGTAGTGGTTTAATAAATGTCTATGCTAGTGGTAATGCTGGCTTGATGTTTACTAATAATGAATCTACCAATTGGAAAAGGGGTATTTTCTTGAATCCTTCAAGCAATATGACCGTTGAATATAATACTCTGACTGGCAATAGCGTGGGCTCGGCCAATGATTTTCCTTCTGGCAATATGATCAGAAGGAACCAAATCACTGGCAACTCTAGTGAAGGGGTAGGAACCTTACTTGGCGCCACTGATTCAATTACCGTTACTGAAAATAACATTTATGGCAATGGCGGTGTGGGTAATGAGTTGAATAATTATGCTGCTAACCCAGTCAGTGCAGAAAACAACTGGTGGGGCGATTTGACACCGGCCGATGAAATCGGCGATGTCGGCGCCGCTCAAGTTAACTTTACGCCTTGGGCGACCAGCGCCTATGCTCTGAACTAATTTACTGTTTTGATTCTTTCTCCCTTGCCCGGCCTAAACCCCGGGCAGGGGGAGGAACCAAAATAAAAATTACTAATTGAGTTTGTCCTTCCTTACTTATTCTGATTCATCAGTATAAATAAGGGAGGATAAAAAAGGTCGACTTGTGTCCCTTTGGGACACAGGCAACACGTTTATTTCAACCCGGTAGCTAACTGGTCCCCCCATGTCTCCAGAAGTTATTCCTCGCGAGGTGAAATAAACAAAATTTTATTATTAAATTAAATGAAAATAATATGAAGAAAATATTAATCGCTTCATTGGTCTTCGCCACAGTCTTCATGACTAGCGGCGCAGCCGTTGCAGAGACCACCAACATCAACACCGGTCTCACTCAGGTGCAAGCTGGTGGCGAAGCTCCATTTATCAAAGTTAAATGGGAAATGAACCCCACAAAAGACGATAATGGAAAATATCTAGGCACCGATGACGCACCTGATGCCGGTGCTCAATTCTTGGCTCCTGGCGTAAAAGATGCTCGCAGAACAATCGCTATCTGTGCTATCGTCACTGATCCAGATAGTATCAATGATATCGCCGGTGTCTATGCCGATGTTTACTATCCAGACGGTATCGCCTTGGGTTCCAGCCATAAAAAATTGGAAAATCAATCTGGTGCCGGTTGCGGTCAATTTATGCAACAGGACAAATTGAATGAATTGTCAAAAACTGATGGTATTGAGCTTTTCTGCAATAAAATCAGAAACAACAACACCAACTTGCCAACCTTCGATATCTCTCAAACTTCCGACTATTGGTACAACGACATCTGCAAGGCCGATGGTGAGTTGTTGAAAATGACCGCCAAGGTTTATTGCGCGGAAAAGGACCTCTCCTATGAAGATCCTTCCGGCTCATATAAAGTTGTTGCTCAAGCTCAAGACACCAACAGTTTGAATGATACCTTGGAAAATTCCTTTGAATATCTACCTCTAACTGCTTTCCAAGCTGACTTCTCCAACGTCAACTATGGCAATGTGAAATTGAACATTGAGAAAATCATCAATGGTGACTTGGTCTTTGACGAAGGCATGAATTCCACTATGCCAACCGTCAGAAACGTTGGTAACACCAGAATGAATCTCACTGTCTGGCAAAGTGATATGGGCTTGGGTAAATCCAGCGGTGTCTGGAATGTCAAATATGATGCCAGAGTTGGCAGCTATGTTGAACATGTTGATTATCTACCAGAAGTAACCACTGAATTGGAAGATAGCTTGGATCTATCGGAAACTGACGAGGTTGACTTCTCTATCTTGGTCAGCAAATTCCCCACCAGTGGTTCAACTAGTTGGACTGGCACTATGGTTTTAGGCGCCAAGACAGTACACCACTTATGCTGTGATAGTGGCACTGGTCACGAATGCCTCCAAGACTAATTCCTTTTTCACTCAGGGACGAGTTCGTCTCGTCCCCGGAGGCCAGCCGCGAAAAACTCTTTCCGCGTCTGACTGCCGACTCTCAAAGGTTCAACCCTCTGGGTTGAACCAAGGATTTGGTAAAACCATCCAAAGCAACAATTTAAAACAAATAGGATGACAAAAACGTTTAAAATTTTAAATTTAAGATTTATAATTTATTTTGCCTGCCTCGCGTCGACGCGAGTCGAGGCGGGAATTTGAGATTTGAAATTTAACAACCTACTCCTTACTTGTTAAAATAAACCATATGTTAAGTACTTCAAAAAAAATCTTCACCCCTTTATCTATTATCTTGGTCATCTGCCAGCTGGTTTTGGCTAGTAATTTTTTATTGACTGCCACTCCAGCCACTGCTGAAGAAGAAACCGCTCCGCCTGATACAGTTGTCGTGGAAACTCCCGAGGAAACGCTCGCCTCGCCAGAGCAAAGCGTAGGCGGGCTTGCCTCGCCAGAACCAAGTGAAGGCGGGCCTGCCTCGCCAGAACCAAGTGAAGGCGGGCCAGTTGAAACCCCCGAAGAAACGCTTGCCTCGCCGGAACCAAGTGAAGGCGGACCTGCCGCTACTGAACCCGGCAATACTGGGCTTGCCTCGCCAGAGCCTAGCGCAGGCGGGCCGGCCCAAACCTCTCTCTCTATGGAAGGCGACCCGCTTGTCACTCCCACCCCTGACCCTGAGCCTCTGGTCTGTACCGAAGAAACTCCGGTCTTTGTCATTGGCGGTGGCAGCGCCAGTAGCGCCCCAGTAAACGAACCCATCAGTCTGGATCTGGAAAGTCTGCCCCTGGTTGGTCCGCGCGTCCTCGCTCTCTTTGCGATGGATAATAATAAAGATGAATCAGGCAAGTATCTCGGCACGGACAATGACTCCGCCCTAGGCGCCCAATTCCTGCCTTCCAGCCAATATCAAGTCAATAAAACCGTCGCTGTCTGCGCCCTCGTGATGAATAGCGCTGGCGCCTCCACCGTCACTGCCAGCCTGTCTTATCCGAGTACCATCGCCACCTCGACCGCGCCAACTGCCTGCGGCCAAAAATTAAATCCGGAATTATCTCTCACTGCCCTGGAACCATCTGCTGGCCAGGAACTCTTTTGTCAAAAAATAAAAAATAGCAACAACAACCTACCGACTTTCTATGATGCCATGAACTTTGACACTCTTTGCGCGCCCGGGAGCGAATTCATGGCCGGCAGCGCCCAAGTTTACTGCGCTGAACAAAATCTCGCCTACAATGATCCGGCCGGTGATTATGCCCTCGCAATTTCCGCTACTGACTCGGCCGGCCGTTTGAGCCCGGCGCTCGAGGGCAGTTTCAAATATTTGGAATTGACTGCCTATGCCGTTGATTTTGATAATATCAGCTACGGCCCGGTCCAGCCCCACACCCCCAAGGTGATCGTGGGCGATACTACCTGGGATACCCCGCTTGGTCCCAATCCCGCCACGGTCAGTAATGTCGGCAATACCCGCCTGCGCCTCGTGGTCAAACAAAATGATTTTGGTCTGGGCAAAACCGGCCCCAATTGGAATGTCAGCTATTCTGCCAAAATCGGCGACTCTGATTTCGTCTCCTACTCGCCTGATACTCCGACCGCCCTCGCCAAAACCATGGAGCTCGGCGAAACCAATTCCCTCACTTTCAGTATTTATGTTTTTGATTTCCCGACTGATACCACCGCCTCCTATGCCGGAGAGATGTTTTTGACCGCCGAAAAATCCGACTTCCTGCCTTGCCAGTAAAATTATGCCCCCAAAGTTCAACCCTCTGGGTTGAACTAAGGATTTAGTAAAACCATCCAGGCTGAAAACTATAAACAAATAGTTCAGCCCAGCCTGCCCCGCTTTGCGTTCTAGGCGGGGAGGGCTGAACCTTAATAGTTTGAATTTTGGATTTGAAATTTGAGATTTATTTTAACCTGCCTGCCGGTAGGCAGGAATTTAAAATTTGAATTTTAAAATTAATAATTAACCCCATGCCTATGCATCTCTCCAAAAAATGGCAACGTGCCTTTACGTTTTGCTATATTTTTGTATTTCTTCTGCAGATGACTCTGTCCGGAGCCATCTCTACCATCCCCTTTGCTCTGGCTGAAGAAATAGAGACCAAAACTGAAATTGAAAATTTGAGCTCCCCTCCGCCGGTCTTTGAACCGACCGACCTTTGGGACAAATCCTCGCTGGAATTCATGCCCGCCTGTACAGTCAGCTGCGAGGAGCTCGTCTCTGAGGTCTGTAATCATGGCGACGAGCCTATGGCCGGCTCTACCACCTATGAACTCTGGTACAGCGAATCTGGCCCGGCCAAAAATGGTACTCTGCTCACTACCGGCGAAGTCCCGGCTCTCTCTGTGGGCGCCTGTCATGATCTGACCTTTGTGCCCACTGCTCTGGGTAATTATCAATTCCGGGTTTCCCAGCGTCCCGGCCACCCAGGCCAAGCCGAGCTCTGGAGCAATGACTGCGGCGTCGCCAATATCGCCTCTTGTTTCAAACCAATCTGTGGTGATGGCCAATTGGATGCGACTGAAGGCTGTGATGATGGTAATACTATTGATAATGACGGTTGTTCCGCTCTTTGTGAATTAGAGCCTGCCTGTGGCGATGGGATAATCAATCAGCCTTCTGAACAATGTGATGACGGCAATACTGTTGACACTGACCTTTGTAGTAATAGCTGTCTGACTCCCGTCTGCGGTGATGGTGTCCAAAATGGCACTGAACAGTGTGATGACGGCAATACTGCCGCCGATGATGGCTGTTCACCCGAATGTCTTATTGAACAAAATCTTGACTCTTTGCCGCTCCAAAGCACTCAAAGCAGCTGCTTCTCCAGCCTGGGTGATTTTCAACTCAATTGTCTGCCTACGCCCTACTGTGGTGATGGCATTCTAAACGGTAGCGAACAGTGTGATGACGGCAACACCCTCAGTGGCGATGGTTGCTACAATTGCAGAAAAACTACTTTTGAGTTTGCCTGCGCCCGTCAAGAGTTGGTCGCCAATGGCACTGGTCTGACCGCTGGCCAGCCTCAGAGTTTTTCTCTCAATCTGGCCAACAATCCCATCTTCGGAGAACTGCTCTGGACTGCCAGACGTTCCACCGACGACACCATTACCTTAAATAGTGTCGATCGCACCGGTTATCTGGCTGGCCCCAGCCTAGACTACGACAATAATAATGTTGTCTTTGTGAGAGATATCACCAGCCTCTTGTCTGCTGGCTCAAACAACTTGAGCGTTGGCGGACTCACTATTAGTGGAATAAATGGCCGCATTGACGGTGCCGCCGCTCTGGTTGTGGTACCGGGCTCTATGGAAAAAATCATCAAAATAATCAATGTCAATGAATTCGTTTATTCTCAACGTGAATCAGGTATTCGTACTTATTCCAGTGTCTACACCTTTGCTGTTGATCCCTTGCCCGCGCCGCGAACCGTGACCCTGACTCTGGTTGTCGGTGATACCGAAGGCGGACTTGATACTGATAAAATCTGGTACACCACCGGCTCGGGTTCTGTTCCGAGCAAAATCGCCGGCACCGGTACGCTCTTGGCCAACAATGAACTGGTGGGCAACAAAGGCGCCCAAATCGATATCTTTACCAAAAATATCACTCTGCCGGCCAATCACAACTTTCTGGCTGTCCAATTAGAATCCCCGCTTGCTGATCATGAGGCTGACAGCATGATCCTCGCTTCGCTGGCTCTGGAAGTCGGTTGCCACACAACTACCTGCGGTGATGGCGTTGTCAATCAATCATTCGAACAATGCGACGATGGCAATCAGATCAATACTGACGGTTGTACCAATAGCTGTCTGACTCCGGTTTGCGGTGATGGCTTTATCTGGACCGGTCATGAGACCTGCGACGACAATGGCCAAAATGGCGCTGTCTGTACCCCGCCCTATGGCGGCGAGTGCAGTTATTGTTCCGAAATATGTCAGCCCGTTCGCTTGGTTGGTCCCTACTGCGGTGATGGCATCAAAAATGGACCCGAACAATGTGATGGCACTGATGGCCTTATCTTTGGCCAATCTTGTACGCCCAATTGCACTCTGGTCCTCGAGCCTTATTGCGGCGATGGGATAATCAATCAACCTTCTGAGGAGTGTGATGATGGCAACACTATCGACAATGATCAATGCCGCAACAATTGTACTCTGACTGAATGTGAATTTGCTCTTGATGTCATGCTGGTTATGGATCGCTCCGGCTCAATGGCCTACGACAGCCCGACCCGCCTCTCCTTGGCGCAAACCGCCGCCAATAATTTTCTCTCTTATCTCAATTCCACTGATCAATCCGGCCTGGTCTCTTTTGCCAATACGGCCACCCTCGATGAAAACCTCTCGGCCAACCACGCCGCCACTCAGACTGCTGTCAATGGTTTGTCACCCCTCGGCGCTACCAATATCGGCGACGCTATCAAATTGGCCAATAACGAATTGGTCTCCGTCCGCCACAATCCGTCCGCTGTTTCTATAGAAATTTTGATCACTGATGGCATGGCCAATAGGCCCTCTGGCCCCGGCTATGGCGAATACCAGCCTGACGTGGATTATGCCTTGGCCAAAGCGGCTGAAGCCGCCGCCGCTGGCATCAAAATCTTCACCGTCGGCCTCGGCTCTGATATCAATGCCACCATGCTGCAGTCAATCGCTGATTCGACCGGCGGCAAATATTATTCTTCGCCCACCGCTCAAGAGCTGGAAGATATTTTTTCAGAAATCGCTTTTGATGTTTGCCAATACGGCACCATCGCCGGCTGCAAATACAACGACCTCAATCACAATGGTCAAATTGATTTTGGCGAACCCGCTATCCCCGGCTGGGAAATTATCTTGGAAAATGACAAAACCTTTACCCAATATACCGACCAAACCGGCTGCTATAAGTTTACCGGCGTGCCTCTTGATTCCTACACCTTGCGTGAAGGCGGCAAACCCGGTGTCATCTTTAGCCAGACCTATCCAGTCCCCCATGACTATTATGTCAGTTTGACCGCGCCCGAAGATCTGACCGGTTATAATTTCGCCAACTATCTGCCTTATTGCGGTAATAATATTATTGACAGCGGTTATCCCGGCTATCCGGATGAGCAGTGCGACCTCGGCGCCCAAAACGGTCTGCCCGGTTCCGCTTGCAATCAAGATTGTACTTCTTATATTCCCTTCTGTGGCGACGGTATCGTCAACCAACTCGCGGAACAATGCGACGATGGCAACACAATCAATAATGATTCTTGTACCAACGCTTGTCTAAATCCTGTCTGCGGTGACGGTATCGTTAATAATCAGGAGGAGTGCGACGATGGCAACCAAGACAATACTGATAGCTGTCTAAACACCTGTACTACGCCTACCTGCGGTGATGGCTTTATCTGGGCTGGTAATGAACTCTGCGATGACAATGGTAATAATGGCCAAGTCTGTACCCCACCTTAT
>JAAZMX010000004.1 GCA_012798565.1 Candidatus Kuenenbacteria bacterium | reverse complement strand
GCTGTTTTGATAGCTGGCACTTCAAGGACAAACAACTCTACTATTTTACTTGTTTGTCTATTGGTTAATTTGCTATTTAGTATTAACTTGCTTGTCATGTTTTAAGCATAAATGTTTATGCTGTTCTAGACAAGCTCCATAAATATTAATAAAAGAAATAATTATGAAAATACTAGTGACCGGTGGGGCGGGGTTTATCGGCTCGCACACGGTAAAGAAATTAATAAAATTGGGACACCATGTGGTGATCGTGGATAATTTTAATGATTATTATGATCCACGATTGAAGGAGGACCGGATAAAGATATTACTGAAGGGATTAAAGTTTAAATTATACCGTTTGGATATTGCTGATTATAAAAAATTGGAAAAAGTATTTAAAAAGGAGCGCTTTGATAAAATTATCCATTTGGCGGCGCAGGCCGGGGTGCGGTACTCTTTAACACATCCTTTTGTTTATGAGCGCAGTAATATTTTGGGGACCTTAAATTTATTGGAGCTGTGTCGGCATTATAAGGTCAGGGATTTTATTTTTGCCTCTACTTCGTCAGTTTATGGCAACAGCAGACAGTACCCCTGTCGAGAAGACAGTCGAACCGATCAGCCGATTTCGCTTTATTCAGCCACAAAAAAAGCAGATGAGGTGTTGGCTTATGCTTACCACCATCTTTATGGATTGCGATGTGTGGCTTTGCGTTTTTTCAATGTTTATGGTATTTGGGACCGACCTGATTTGGCACTACCTAAATTTATTAGAAATATTTTAGCCGATAAGCCCGTTGAGATCTACGGTCGGGGGCAGATGAGCCGAGATTTTACCCATATTAATGATATTGTAGAGGGCATTGTAGCGGTAGTGAGAAAAAGTTTTAAGTACGAGATATTTAATTTGGGTCGTTCGCACCCGGAGAAGTTGATGGATTTTATAAAGATGATTGAAAAATATTTGGGCAAGAAAGCCAAGAAGAAAATGATGCCGATGCAGGCAGGCGATGTGAGAGCGACTTGGGCTGATGTTTCTAAAGCGCGGCGTTTACTTGGTTACCGACCCAAGGTTAAAATAAGAGATGGCATAAGAGAGTATGTGGAATGGTATCGAGAGTATTATAAAAATAAAACAGGGCGAGGATAGATGTTCGTGTAATCTATACCGGTGATTCGTTGGCGCTCGGCAGAGAATTAGCAGAGGGAGTAGGTTTTCGTGATATGGTATAATTATGTGAAATAAAACTTTATTTTTAATTTTTTAAAATATGGAATTTAAATTTCCAGAGTCATCAATCGTTAATAATCCCCACAAAATTGAAGGGCCTATGGAAGAGGCAAAAAAATCTTTTTATGAATTCGCAAAAAGCAAAGTTAAATATTTATCAAGGGACGAAATTAAAAAATGGCACAAAGAAACTTCTGGTCGCGACGGATATGAAACCACCGCTTCATATATAATAAGTTTTAACACAGAAGAAGGTGGTTTCGAAAAATGGATCAATAATCTTGAAATAATGGTTAATAGAGATATTTTTTCACTAAATGGCAAGGATTTTTCTGACATAATACCATTTGTCTTAGAGCACGATATATATGAGGCTTGGTTACATGCAAAAAAGGGTGCGGCTTCCAGTCTTGATGTTGACAAAAAACACATGTTAGCCCGCAGAAGAGAATTTTTGCTTGCCGCAGAACAGGGTCTTGAGGATAAGTTTTTTGAATTTATGATGGCAGTTGCCCCCGGTGATGAGGCGGAATTTAGGTACGCATTAGAATATGCAAAGAAAAAAAAGAAATCATAAAAAGATTTTTTGCCTTAAAAATTAAAAACAAAATTTTACATCAGATATTCTTAAACATTAAACAAACAAATAGAGAGATCATGGGAATTGACGAGTAATAAGTTAGAGAGTTTTGTGTTTTTTTAAAGACAATATGAGATATTATTTGCCGAAGAGGGCGTTAAAAATTTTAAAAAAGCTGGATACACCCATAAAGATTCAAAATTTTTTGGACGGAATGAAAATCAATTTTGAGGAAGACGGAGACACTTATTTATCACCAATGATTGTTTTGGAGCAGGGGATATGCCACTGTGCTGAAGGGGCAATTTTGGCGGCTCTGGCTTTGCGAGTAAATGGCTGGCCGCCATTGCTCATGGACCTGAAAACCAATAAAAACGACGTTGACCATGTGGTGGCGGTGTTCCAAAGATTCGGTAAATGGGGAGCGATTTCTAAAACAAACCATGCTGTTTTGCGCTATCGAGAGCCGATTTATGATTCACCGAGAGAACTGGCTATGAGTTATTTCCATGAGTATTTTGATGACCGAGGTCGGAAAAATTTACGAAGTTTTTCCCGGCCGCTTAATTTAAAAATATTTGACCACCGGGGCTGGATGACGACGAGAAAGGAAGTGGATTATATTCCCGAATATCTGGACAAGATAAAGCATTTTTCTATTTTAACCAAACAGCAAATTCGTAATTTGCGGAAGGCTGACCAGATTGAAATAGCCGCGGGCAAGCTCGTAGAATGGGAAAGGGGTCATCGGGAAAGGATATTTGGGGATAAAATTAAGAATAAATTAAATTTTTAAGTCGAGTATACTGGGGAGAGAGTTTGGCTTGACAATAAGCCCTTGGTACTCTATGCTAAAGAAAGAGAAATCCAGTGGGGTTTTTCTTGTTTATTTTAAATATTTTTATGGCAGTAACTAGAAAAAGAACAAGATTGACTATTTTATTGATCATTATTTTGACCATAGGGGCTTTGCTTTTTGATGGTCATATTTCCGCGTTAAAAGAAGGAGGACGAACCATTTCTGTGCCGCAATGGGTGCCCGGAGCGTCTTTCTGGAATAAGTTTGATTTTCATTTGGGCTTGGATCTGAAAGGGGGCACGCAGCTTTTGTATCAGGCTGATACGAGCAAGATTGGCAGTCAGGATGCGGAATCGGCGGTGGCTGGGGTGAGAGACGTGATTGAACGACGGGTAAACGCCTTTGGCGTGGCTGAGCCATTGGTTCAAGTCAACCAGACACAGGAAGGCGGCTATCGTTTGATTGTAGAGCTGGCCGGAGTAAAAGACGTCAATCAGGCGATTCAAATGATCGGAGAAACGCCGCTTTTGGAATTTAAGGAGCAAAATATTAATTATACCGAGGAGGAAATAAAATTGACAGCAGAACAACAAAAAGAGTTGGACGAATACAATGAAGCGGCTAAAAAGAAGGCAGAAGAAATAAATAAACGGGCTTTGGCTGGGGAGGATTTTGCCAGTCTGGCCAAGGAGTTTTCTGAAGATAGCGGCTCCAAAGAGAATGGCGGAGATTTGGGTTGGGCAAGTAAGGGAACTTTTGTGCCGGAGTTCGAGAAAGCGATATTCGATAATTTGAAAGCCGGAGAGATAACGGCCGTACCTGAAAAAACACAATTTGGTTATCATATTATCAAGAAATTAGAGGAAAGACAGGCAGAATCGGGGGAGGTAACCGCGACAGTCAATGGGACAACTACGCCAGTAGAGATCGACAATAGAGAGGTTTTGTCGGCTCATATTTTGATCGCCACCAAGACGGCAAGAGATATTGTGCCGCCGGTTGATCAGTGGTCCAATACCCAATTGTCTGGTAAGAATTTGAAGCGCGCTTCAGTCCAGTATACCCAGAGTACGGGCGAACCCCAGGTGAGTTTGGAATTTGACGATGAAGGCGCAAAACTATTTGAAGAGATTACCGCCAGAAACGTTGGGAAGCCAGTGGCGATTTATTTGGACGGCGAACCGATTTCCGTGCCCACGGTCAACGAGAAGATTACCGGGGGCAAGGCAGTGATTACCGGTCGTTTTAATCTCAAAGAATCCAAAGATTTGGTGCAAAAGCTAAACGCTGGCGCTTTGCCGGTGCCGATTAATTTGATTTCGCAAAAGACCGTCGGGCCTTCCCTCGGCCAAAAGTCCATTGACCAAAGTTTGGTCGCTGGCTTGTGGGGACTTTTGGCGGTCGCGATATTCATTATTTTGTATTATCGTCTGCCCGGCTTGATTGCCGTTTTGGCCCTGATAATTTACGCCTTGATTTCCATGGCGTCCTATCGATTATTAAACGTTACTTTGACCCTGTCGGGCATAGCGGGTTTTATCATATCGGTGGGCATGGCGGTGGATGCCAATGTTTTGGTTTTTGAGCGCCTAAAAGAAGAATTGCGAAATGGCAGAAGTTTTGGCAGCGCTCTGGAAGAATCATTCAAGCGATCTTGGCCCTCGATTATAGATTCCAACCTCTCCACTTTGATTACCTGCGGTATTTTGATGTGGATTGGCACTTCAGTGATGAAGGGTTTTGCCATTACTCTGGCCATTGGCGTGCTGATTTCCATGTTCACGGCCATTATTGTCACAAGGAGTTTCATGAGATTATTGCCGGCAAAAGCGATGGAAAGTCATAAATGGCTGGTATGGCGCGGGAAAAAAATCAACAAGTAGTTTAATTTTTATCTTATGTTAAGAATAGTTTATAAAAGAAAAATATTTTTTGCGATTTCCCTTTTTTTATTCGTGGCAGCAGTAATTTCTTTGTCATTGTGGGGGTTGAAATTGGGCATTGATTTTACCGGCGGGACTATTGCCGAGTATAGCTTTTCTGAGCAAAGGCCGGATATTGCCCAAGTAAGCGAGGCTTTTGATAAAAAAAATATAGAGGATATTCAGATACAACCGGTCGGAGAACAAGAGATTGTTCTTAGAACAAAGAATTTGAATGAGGAGGAACACCAGGAGCTTTTTGCGGCTCTGAAGGACGCTTTTGGCGCTGACCGGGTAGTTGAAAATAAGTTTGAATCAATTGGGCCGGTCGTGGGCAATGAATTAAAGAATAAAGCGATAACTGCTTTGATAATCGCGTCAATTTTGATTATTCTCTACATCGCTTTCGCTTTTCGCAAAGTTTCCAGGCCGGTGCCGTCGTGGAAATACGGCGTGGGCGCAGTGATCGCTCTCATACACGACTTGACGATCGTGATGGGTATATTTTCAGCTCTGGGGCATTTTTGGGGCTATGAGCTGGATATGTTTTTTGTGACTTCTCTTTTGACTATTTTGGGATATTCGGTTAATGACACAATCGTGGTTTATGACCGGACCAGAGAAAATTTATTTCATAGCGTGGGCGAAACATTTGAAGACACGGTCAATCGGAGCGTGAACGAAACAATGGCGAGATCGATTAATACCGGCTTTGCCACTATGTTGACTTTAATACTTTTATATTTTTTCGGCGGTGAGACAATCAGAATTTTTGTTTTATCTTTGATGCTGGGTATATTTTTCGGCACGTATTCTTCAATTTTTGTGGCTTCACCCTTACTCGTGGTGTGGCAGAAGTTGGGAGCGAAGAAGAAATAAGAATATGAATAAAATAGTAGTGACTGGAGGGGCGGGGTTTATTGGCACCAACGCCCTTTTATATTTTAAAAATAAATATCCAGCTGGTCAGCTGGTTAGTTTTGATATAGCCCAACCAATTTTTCCGGTGAAGGGGGTGGAATATATTCATGGTGACGTGAGGAGTTTTTTGCACCTCAAAGAAGTTTTGATGGGGGCTGAGAAGGTATTCCATTTAGCGGCAGAGCTGGGCACCCACGAAACATTTTTAAATCCCGATATCACTAATGAGATTAATGTGGGAGGTACCTTGAACGTTTTAGAATTGGCAAAAGAATATGGTTTTAGTTTGTTCGTGGCTTCTAAGCCTAATATTTGGCTTAATCCCTATTCTATTTCAAAAGAGGCGGCAGAGAAATATGCTTTGATGTATGTCAAAGAGTATGGGGTGAAGGTAGCGGTTTTGAAATGGTTCAGTGTTTATGGCCCTTATCAATACGTTTATAAATATCAAAAAGCGGTGCCCACCTTTGTTAACAGGGCAATTAAAGATATGCCAATTTTTGTTTACGGTGACGGGAAGCAAATGGCGGATTTTGTCTGGGTGGAAGATGCGATAAGAGCAGCAGACGAGATAGTCAGTAAAGGAATATTTGGAGAGGTGATAGAATATGGCTCGGGAACAGGTACGCGTGTAATAGATTTAGTCGAGTTGATAATTAGATTAACCGGGAGTAAGTCAAAGATTAAATATTTACCTATGCGTATCGGGGAAGATAGTGGCTCTAAGGTGTGTGCCAATACGGAGAGGGCGAAGTTGCTGATTGGGGTTAGACCAACATCATTAGAGGTTGGTTTGAAAAAAACTATAGCTTTTTATCAGGGTAAGAGAGAGTTTTTTTATTAATTTTTAGGGTGTAAGATAGAATAATTACGGGTACCGAAAATCACTACAAAAACGACTGGGAAAAATTCCAGCCGTTTTTTATTACCTCAGCATGTTTGAAAGTCCACTGGACTTTCTAAACTCTTGTCGAATGGGATAGAATTTTTAGACTTACTCAGCTTATTGATTAGCTCCTGGCAGGCGGATAAATATGATTTAAGAATAAAACTCGTCTAGAAAGGCGGGTTTTTTGGTATTGACATTTGGGCGTAAAAGCAGTAGGGTATTTAGATGTGAAATTGATTTAAAATTTATAAAACACAAAGAAAATAAAAGGTAAGAACTTCAAAATAAAACAAAGAAAGGCGGGGAAAGCTATGGAAAAAAGCAAAAAAGTTGTAAATGCTCTCAAGGACCTTGCGAGATTGTTCCTTGGTGGGATGGTTATGGTTGGCCTATATTTTATACTGACCATCGCCATTCTCGTTGAGGGAATTGGGCGCAAAAAACCGGGTTGATGTAAAGCTCGGTTTTTTTGTTATGGTGGGTATAAAGGGAAAATTATATTAACTGGAGCTTGGCTAATAATTTTTGGCAAGCCGAGGCTTTGACTCTGCGCCCGCGGTAGCGTGGGCCAAGCGGATAAATTTTATCATAGCCGTGATAATCAGAGCCGGCGCTGATGAGCAAGCGGTGTTTGATGGCCAAATTTCTGAGATAAAGCGTGTCTAAAGGGGCATTGCCATTATTGTAGACTTCCAGGCCGTCAAAAGGGAGATTTTTGATGATTTTCAGAAGATGAGGGCGGCTGTACCTGAATTCTTTGGTTTGACAAAGCGGGTGGGCAATGATAGCGAGACCACCGGAGGCATGGATCATCCTGATGGCTGGTAGGGGTTTAATATAATATTTTTTGGGGACATAGCAGGAGCAATCTTTGGCTAAATATTTTCTGATAAAGGTGGAGAAGTCAGGGATAGCGCCAAACTCTTGGAGCAGGCGTTTTTTGTTTTGGGGATGATTGATGACAGCGAGGGCGACGTGAGGTCGGGCAAGCAAGACGCGATCTAATTCTGACTTTTTGAGTTGCCAGCCAGCGCGGGCTAATTTGGCAGCCATTTTGAGGCCCCTGACCTTTCTGGCGGCAATGCACTTTTGGGCGTAGTCATTGATTTTTTTATTTTTATAATCAATACCCAGGGCGACGATATGAAGAGACTTACCCTGATAGCGACTGGAAATTTCCATACCCGTAATAGTGTTAACACCAAATTTTTTACCAGCAGCGAGAAACTCAGACATGAGATTGACATTGTCATGATCAGTTTTGGCAATAAAAGAAAAGCCCAATTGCTTGGCTTTTTTGATGAGCTCGGTGGGGGTGAGCTGGCCATCCGAGGCAAGGGTGTGAGTATGGAAATCGACGTACATGAGGATGAGGTAAATCTGTTTTATTGCGCGAACGTTAATTTGGCGCTCGGGACAGGCGGTAGGTTAGATGCCTCTGTCCAGGAGGAAAATAATGATTCCGGTAACGGCAGTGACACCAGAAATGACCCAAAAGCGCATGACGATTTTGGTTTCCGGCCAGCCAACAGCTTGGAAATGATGATGGATAGGTGAAGAGAGAAAAATCTTTTTGCCATGACGTAATTTTTTGGAAATTATCTGGATAATAACAGAGAGTGATTCTACGACAAAAAGAAAGCCAATGATCGGGAGTAAAAGCGCTTGGCCAGTGAGCATAGCAACAATACCCAAGGTGACCCCAAGAGCCATGGCGCCCGTATCGCCCATAAAGAAGCGGGCTGGATTGATATTAAACCATAAAAAGGCCAACAGAGCGCCAATAATTACGCCGCAGAGAGCGGCGAGATTGATCCGGCCCTGGATAAAAGCAATAGTGCCAAAGGCGGCAAAAGCTGAGAGCAGAGTGCCGCCGGCCAGGCCGTCAAGACCATCAATTTCATTGACCGAAAAGGCCGTGGCAACAATCACAAAGATAAAAACAGGAATATACCACCAACCGATAAAGATATCGCCGACAAAAGGCACATGAAAGACATCCCAATCTAATTTGAAATAGAACCAAAGGGCGCCGACGGCAGCGATAACGGTGTAGATGAAGAGGCGATGTTTCATCCTTATGCCGCCTCGACCTTGGCTATTGATATCAATAAAATCGTCAGCCAAACCGACCAGGGCAGTAGCGATGAGGCAGCTCAACGGCAGAATAGTTTCCGGCCGAGTGAGGAAATTCAGGAAATCGAAATTATTGTTGGGGAAAAGAAGGTTAAGATAAAAAAATAATAACGCCAAAATCAGCGTGGTAAACCAAATTAAAATTCCTCCCATGGTTGGGGTGCCGGCCTTGTGTTCGTGGAGAGCGGAAAAGACCGGAGTAGCGCCGGTATTCCTGATGGATTTGCCCAATTTGTATTTGTAGAGATAATGAGTGATCAGGGGGGTGAGGAGAAAAGCTAATACAAAAGAGAGAGTGGAGAGGATAAGAATTTTGATTAAATAAAGTTCATTCATATTTTTAGGAATTTAGAAGGATAATTAGGATAGCGGTGATTATTAAAAATAATTGGACAGCCAGGGCGGTAAACACAAGAAAGTAGGAAATAATATTAGATCTCAGGAAAAGTGAATAAGCAAGGATGAAATTAACAACCAGAATAACCAAACCAGCGAGGGGCAAGAAAAAAACTGCCCACCAGGGACCGATCAAGTCAATGCCAAAATAGACAGAGTAACGCAGATAAAGCGGTGCGACTTGGGGTGAGATGCGGAGATAAAGCAAAAGAGAACAGACAATAATTAAAAAAAGAGAAAGGAGCAGGCAAACTTTTATTATTTTGTCTCGGAGAAATAGATTGTTACGCAAAGAAAGGAAAAGCATAAAGATAGTTTAATTATATAAGGATTGACAGACGAAGGCAAGAGGGTGGAAGATAGGGGATGGCGGTTGGTTAACTTAAATATTTTGTGTTATAATAAAATTGAAAAAATTTAAAATAAAATAATATGGTTAATGAGAGCGAATTTATTAAAGATTTGACAGCAACAAAAATTTTGTCGTCGGCGGAAATTAATAAATTATGTAAAGAAGCCCAGGCTAAGAACATGCTGTTTTTTGATTATTTGCTGGAGGAGAAACTAATCAAGGAAGAAGAGGCTTTTGGAAAAATTGCCAAAATCAAGGGCGTGCCTTTTGTGGATTTGGCCACGGAGACAATCAGAAAAGACATTTTACAGATAGTGCCGGAGCCTATAGCTCAATCGCATAGCGTGGTAGCTTTTGATAAAAAAGGCGACACTTTTCGGGTGGCGACTTTGGATCCGACGGATTTGCAGACCTTTGCTTTTTTGGAAAAGAAAATAGAAGCGCCATTGGAAATTTATTATACAACGCCCAGCTCAATTGCTAATGTTTTGAAGCAATATCATCGGAGCCTGAAGGCTGAATTTGAAAAGATTACCAAACAGGAAGGCGGAGAGGGCGAAGATGATGAAAAATTAAAAGAAATGGCAGAAGATTTGCCGATTGTTCGAGTGGTAGATACGCTTTTGGAATATGCTATTTTTGAAGGAGCTTCGGATATCCATATTGAACCGGGAGAGAAGGAAGTGGCCATCCGTTATCGGGTGGATGGTGTGTTGCGCGAGGTGATGACTTTGCCCAGGAAGGTACATCCGGGTTTGATAGCGAGAATAAAAATATTATCCAACTTGAAGCTCGACGAACACCGGTTGCCCCAAGATGGACGATTCAAGATCGAGACAGAGGATTATAAAATATCTTTTCGTGTCTCCGTAATTCCGATTTTTGATGGAGAGAAGATCGTCATGCGTCTTTTAAATGAGTCTAATAAAATTTTGACTTTGGAACAACTGGGTTTTCAAGATAGCGCTTTGGCGGCGATCAGACGCAATATCGAAAAGCCAAACGGTATGGTTTTGGTGACCGGGCCGACCGGTTCCGGTAAAACGACGACTCTGTACACGGTTTTGAATATGCTCAACAAGCCGGGGGTTAACATTACAACCATTGAAGATCCAATTGAGTATCGCATGGCAGGAGTCAACCAATCGCAAGTAAACCCCAAGATTGGTTATACTTTTGCGGCAGGACTCCGGGCTTTTTTGAGACAGGATCCCAACATTATCATGGTGGGAGAAATCAGAGATACGGAAACGGCGGATATTGCCATTAACGCGGCAATGACTGGACATTTAGTTTTGGCAACTTTGCATACCAATGATGCAGCGACAGCGTTGCCGAGGTTGCAGGATATGAAGATTGCCTCATTTTTAATCGCCTCAACGGTGAATATTATTGTGGCCCAGAGATTGGTGCGGCGCATCTGTCCAAACTGCATTCAGAAATATAAGTTGCCAGCCGACGTCATAAAAGAATTAGAAGAATCTTTTGACCTAAAGAATATTATGGAGGTATACAAGAAAAATAATTTAGTTAAAGGCAGCATTGGCTGGCGGGATTTAGAATTTTATAAAGGTAAGGGCTGCAACCAATGCAAAGATGGCTATAAGGGCAGGATGGGAATTTATGAAGTTTTGGAAGTGACACCAGTCATTGGGGATTTGGTGCTCAAGGACTCCTCCTCGGAAGTGATCATGAAAAAAGCCAAAGAACAGGGGATGATTACCATGCTGGAAGATGGTTTTATTAAAGCGAAGAACGGGATTACGACAATCGACGAGATTGTGCGGGTGACCAAAGAATAAACATTGAAACATTTAAGCCCCAAAGCATTAGAACACTTAAACATTTGAGCGCGGAGAACAACGAGAATGTTTCTGCCAAAGGGACCGGTCGGCGAGGTAGGGACCAATATATGGCTGAAAAGCGCTAGAGTACAAAAAATATATAAATTAAAAAGAAGTTATGATTTTGGGAAGTGGGCAAATAGCAAAGAATCAACCGTTATTAGGGCAAAAGGAAGGGAAGGAGGTTAAAAAGAGATTTTTTGCGGGGAAATTCCGGCAAGGCATCAGCTTGCGGGATAAGATTTTTTTTGTGCAGAATTTGCGCATTATGATCAAGGGCGGTTTGTCGCTCGGAGCGGCACTGCAGACAGTGGCCGAGCAGATAAGTAATAAATATTTTAAAGAAGTAATCGGTAATGTCTGGAAAGAAGTTGAGTCCGGAGTGACTTTTTCTCAGGCCCTGGAAAAATATCCCAAGGTTTTTAGCGACCTTTTTATTAATATGATCAAGTCTGGCGAACTGTCTGGTAATCTCGAACAAGTGCTGGAAAGGCTGCATATTCAAATGAAAAGAGACCATGATTTGATTTCCAAAGTGAAAGGCGCAATGATTTATCCAGCGGTAGTCTTGATAGCGATGGTTGGGATTGGCACGGCGATGATAATTTTTGTGGTGCCCAAATTGATCGCTATTTTTGAGGAATTTCGAGCCCAGTTACCTTTGCCAACTAGGATCCTCATCGGCATAAGTAAGTTTATCACCGGTCACGGACTTATAGTGGCTGGAGGCTTGTTTCTTTTTGTATTTTTATTCACAAAATTTTATCAGAGCCAGTCGGGTAAAAAATTTTTTCATAAATTATTTTTGAAATTGCCGGTGATGGCCAATATTGTCAAAAAGATAAATTTAGCACGTTTTTGCCGGACAGCCTCGTCCCTTTTAAAAACTGATATTCCCATAGTCCAGAGTTTAAAAATAACGTCTTTAGTAGTCGGTAATATTTATTATCGGGCAGCATTGGTTGACGCTTCACAAAAAATTACCAAGGGATTACAAATAAACAAGGTGCTGTCTGATTATCCAAAACTATTTCCGCCGACCGTGATTCAAATGCTCAAAGTGGGCGAAGAGTCCGGCGCAGTAGAGGAGGTATTGGATGAGGTAGCCCAATTTTATGAAGAGGACATAAATCAGGTGATGGAAACTTTACCTTCAATCATAGAGCCAATTTTGATCTTGGTTTTGGGTTTGGGCGTCGGTGGCATGGCAGTGGCCGTGATTATGCCTATGTATTCGTTGACGCAATCTTTTTAAAATAATTTTTTCTCATAATTTTCTGGCAAGGAGAGAGTTTTCCATAATTAACGAGCATGAAAAAAGAACAACCAGGATTTACTTTACTGGAAGCAATATTAACGATTGCCATTTTGGCGGTGGTTATTTTCGCATTGTACAGTTTATTTAATTTATCACTTAAAATGGTCTGGGAAACCAAAGCGCGAGTCGGTGCTACGCAATTGGCGAATAAAAAAATAGAGTTGGTTAGAAATTTACCCTATGGCGAAGTGGGAACAGCCGGCGGGGTGGTCGCTGGTTCTATTTTGGAAAATGAAACGGTATCGTTAAATGAGATTGAGTATAATGTTTATGTAAACGTGACTTACGTTGATGATCCATTCGACGGCACCTATAATTCCAGCCCGGTTGATCCTTTGACCAATGATTATAAGAGGGTTTTGGTGCGGGTAAGCTGGGAGTCGATGTTCAGTTCTTCGCCGGTAGATTTTTATACTGATATTGCCCCCAAAAATGGAGAGGAAGATCTGGGCGGCGGTACTTTAGCGATTACGGTCTTTGGCGCTGATGGCCAGCCAGTGGAAGGCGCTGATATTTATATTGTCAATAACACAGTTTCGCCAAATATCAATATGCATACTTATACCAATGCACAAGGGCAGTTGGTTTTGCCGGGCACGCCGGAAGCGGAAAACTCTTACCAAATCACGGTGACCAAAAGTGGTTATTCTAGCGATCAGACTTACAGCGCCAGCGGAGAGTTGGTAACGCCGGACAATCCTCATTTGAGCATCTGGGAAGGTCGAAGCACTCAGAGAAGTTTTTCAGTTGACCGCTTGGCCGACTTGACTTTGTTAGTTCAAGATACCAACGGTTTGCCCCTGGAAGGGGTCGCGGTTAATATCAGGGGCTTGAAAACTATCGGTAATAATAGCGAGGGCGAGGATGTTTACAAATATAATGAAGAGATAGTGAGCAACGGAGCCGGCAATATTATTCTCGAGAATATGGAGTGGGATACTTATTCTTTCACGGTGTCAGCGGTATCGGGTTATGATGTCGCCGAAACCAATCCGGCTCAACCAGTTTATCTGGCGCCAGGCAGTGACCAGATGGTGGTATTAACTTTAAAACCAAGCGCAGAGCACAGCCTTTTGACTGTTATCAGGGATGTGGATAATAATACGATAGAAGGAGCGAGCGTGCACGTGACAAACAGCCTCGGATATGATAAAACTTTGGTGACGGGTGTGGCTGGCCAGGCTTTCTTTACGCCGTTGGCTAATGCCACGACGACGATTGAAGTAGTGGGCGCAGGATACCAGAATTATAGCGATGAATTGATTATTAACGGTTATACGACTGACCCGATAATTTTGATAAAATAAGAAAAAAATGATTTCCATCATTATCACAGCCAAAGATGAAGCCCGAACCGTGTCGCAAGCGGTCGCGGCTTTTTTGGATCAAGATTTTAGCCGAGAGCAAAAAGAGATAATCGTGGTGGCGCCGGACAGGGAAACCCTGGCAGCAGCCAAGATTAAACCAGAAATTATAACCATAATGGATAATGGCCAAGGTAAGAGCGCGGCTTTGAATTTGACAATAGCCAAGGCTAGGGGAGAGAGATTGATTTTTTCCGATGGTGATGTGGTGGTAGCGGAAGGGGCGGTAAAAAGCCTTTTGGCCAGAGAAGAAGCAGTAGTTAGCGGCCGGCCCATAGTCAAAGCAGGGAGGGAAGATAAATTTGGCTTTTGGCAAAAGGTTTTATTTGAAGAAGCAGACAGGATGCGGCGGGAGAATTTTAAGGCAGGTAAATATTTTCTGGTCAGCGGTTATCTTATGATGATCAAAAGAAGCGCGTGGGGAGAGTGGCGGTTGCCCGTGGAGTGTCTGGCCGAAGATGAATATTTATCTTATTATTTTGGGCAGAAAGGAGAAAAAATAGGTTACGCGCCAGAGGCCAAAGTAAAAGTCAAGGGGCCGGAAAATTTTGGCGACTGGGTGCGGCAGAAAATCAGAACACTCGGAGCAAGTTATCAGGTGCCCAAAGAGTGGAAAAAGGGAATGGCTGGCAGATCATTTGGCCAGGAAGCAAAAGAGGCTTGGAGGATGTGGCTTGTATATGGAGACAGCTGCCAGCATAAACGTTGGTTGATTTTATTATTTTTGGCGCGGCTGTATGTTTGGATTTTGGCGATTTATAAAGTAGTACTTTGTCGACAAAAAAGGGAACAGATTTGGCAGCGAGTGGGGAGTACTAAATAGGCGCTAGACAGGTTGGGGCTTATAATTTATAATACTAGTATAATAGAGTTAATAACTAAGCTATTAGTTTTTAAAATAAAATAAAACTAATACCAAAATAAATATGAGTAATCAAGATAAAAAGATTTTGGAGTTGAAAAGTCTAGTGGAGGGCGCGGAGTTATCACTGCAGCAAGCCAGAAAAATATTGGATAATTTATCAGGCGAAGAAGGGGCTAATCTGGCCGGAGAAGCCAAGCGAGTAGGCAGCCAGACAGCGAGTGCTGAGGGACAAATAATCGAAGGTTTGTTTGATGGGCAAAATATGCTCGGGCCTGATGGCAAGCGTTATTCGGTGCCAGCCAATTATGCTTCCAAATCAAAGTTGGTGGAAGGTGACGGCTTGAAACTGACGATTATGCCCGATGGATCTTTTGTTTATAAACAGATTAATTTATTAGAAAGGGATCGGCTGGTTGGCGTTTTGACGATTGATGAAAAAACTGATGAATACCGAGTGGTAGCTGAGGGTAAATCTTTTAAGGTATTAACCGCTTCGATTACTTATTATAAAGGCGAATCGGGTGACCGGGTGACTATTCTTGTGCCGAAAGGCAGGGAAACCACTTGGGCGGCGGTAGAGAACGTTTTTAAGGCCGGGGATGAAATACCAGGCGTGAGTGATGGCCTGAAAGCGGAAAAGTCAGTGGCGGCCGAAACAGCCAAGAGTATTTTTGACGAAGTGAAATTGCCAGAATCAACAGCACCAGTGCCGGAATTACCGGAAGTTCAGAAGAGCGTGGGAGGGGCCGATGGGAATTCTTTTCTGAGAGAGGAGCGAGGTAGCGATGATTTATATGGTCCGTCCATTCCAGCGCCACAGGCGGGTGGAGGAACTGACAGTTTTCTGAGTCCAGAGCCAACGCCGAATGACGGACTGGGAGATAGAGATAACCAAGGATTGGAAGAAATATAAAGAATTAATCCCCACCTAAGGTGGGGATTTTGAAATGGAAAATAAAAAATCAATATTATTTTTATAGGATAATTTTTCAGTAGGGAGAGGTATTTACCAACTCATTGGTTGCTAATTTTTTTATCAACTTTGTTTATTTTGACATTTAGGCCTTGAGCTATTAAGATAAGGGTATGGCTTCAATTTACCGCAAATACCGGCCGAAAACATTCAAGGAAATGGTCGGCCAAAATCACATCAAATTGACCCTGATGAGCGAATTGGAACAGGGTAGTTTTACGCATGCTTATTTATTCTGCGGGCCAAGGGGGCTAGGCAAGACAACAATCGCCAGGCTCATGGCCAAGGCGGTTAATTGCGAACAAAGAAAAGAAGGGGAGGCAGAGCCTTGCAATCAGTGCCAATCGTGTCTCGACATTATGGCTGGCCGGGCGCTTGACATGATCGAGATAGATGCGGCTTCGCACACTGGCGTCGATAATGTCCGGGAAAATATTATTGATAACGTGCGCTTCGCGCCGCATCGTTCCAAGTTTAAAGTTTTTATCATCGACGAAGTGCACATGCTCTCTGTCTCTGCTTTTAACGCCCTATTAAAGACTTTGGAAGAACCGCCGGCGCACGTAATTTTTATTTTATGCACGACCGAGGCGCACAAAGTGCCGGAAACAATTATTTCCCGTTGCCAACGTTTTGATTTTAAAAAAGTAGCTCCAGTTGAGGCGATTAAGAGACTGAGAATGATTGTTGAAGCAGAAAAAATAAAAATGGATGAAGAGGTTTTGGAGATGATCGCTTTTCGCTCTGAAGGTTGTATGCGGGATGCAGAAAATTTTCTCGGCCAGGTTTTATCCTTGGGCGAGAAAAAAATAACTTTGGAGCAAGCGACTTTGGTTTTGCCAGCGGCCGACCTGGGATTGGTAGCCGAATTTTTGAAAATTATTTTGGTCAAGAAAACAGGTGAAGCGCTAGAGATGATCAATAAGCTCGTTGACGATGGTGTAGATTTGGAGGTATTCAATAGGGAAGTGGTTATTTTTTTACGTAAACTTTTGCTGGTGAAAGAAGGGGTGGTCAAAGGCGATTGGCTCGGCATGGTGGGAAAATTTGGCGGCGAGTTGAATACAATTTTGGGCGGGGTGAACGTACAGGAACTAATAGAAACCCTGAAGATATTTTTGAATGTCGGGCGAGAGTTGAAAGACAGTGAGATACCACAACTGCCTTTAGAAATGGCCGTCGCAATATTGGGGGTTAGAAGCGGAACAATGGGAACAGCTGATAAAAACGCAGTTTCGATTCAGGCAAGTTATAAAATACCGGCAATTATTAGAAAAGAACAGACGGAAAAAGAAGAGAGGCAGGAAACCCCTGAACTCGGGAGGGAGATTGCAAAAGGAGAGGGAAAAAGTTTGGCAGCTATTAGCCAGAAATGGAACGAGATAATCAAGGCCAGCCACAAAGAAAGCCGTGATTTGATGTTTATCAATGAATCAATGGTTTGGCCGGTGGGAATAGCGGATAATTGTTTGGAGCTGGGCTTTAAATATGATTTGCACAAGAGCCGTTTTGAGACTAATGGCAATAAGGATTTTTTTATTAAAGCGATAAAAGAAGTAGTTGGCTTGGATTTACAGATACGTTCCAAGACATTGAAACCGAGTGAACTGGCTGAATTGGATATGGCAAGAGAGGAAAAAGAAAACAGCCAAGAGCAATTAAGCGGAGTAAAAGTGACAGAAACCGATATTTTGGGCCAAGTACTAGACTCTTTTGGGGGAGAGGTGATAGAATAAGAAAGGCCAATTTGACTGGCAGACTGGTCCTGCTAATTGGGTTTTTAGTACCCAGTCGGATGACTGGGCGAATCACTGTCTTTCGTATCTAAAACAAAATATATTGTTCGGGGATCGTCTAATGGTAGGACTACAGGTTCTGGTCCTGTCAATCGGGGTTCGAATCCCTGTCCCCGAGAAAATCCCGTCACGCAAGTGGCGGGATTTTCATTGGGGCGGCGAGTGAAGCAGTTCACTCGCCGGGAATTTGAATCCCAGAATCTCTGTCCCCGAGTTATGCGCAGGATTTTTTGCTTGACAAAAAATAATTTTGGGTGTATATTCATAATAGATAGTAGTCAAAGGTCGGGCTATCTGTTATAATTAATTAAATAACAAATAAATATATGCCAAGATTAGATGGAACTGGCCCGCTGGGACAAGGATCAGGAACCGGAAGAGGATTAGGAACTTGTGGTGGCGCGAGACGAGGTTGGGGATGTTTTGGAGGTTATGGTTATGGTTTGAGGAGATTTATTTCTCCCAAAAACCAGCAAGCAGCTTTGGAAGAAGAGAAAGAAATGCTTGAGGCAGAACTGGTTGCCATTAAAGAAGAACTGACCGCCCTAAAAGGCCAGAAAAAATAGAAGAAGGCGTGAGAACCGGCCTTCTGAATAATCAGAGGGCCGGACGACCTTCTTCGTCGCTTAATTTATCATAAAAATTAAAAAATATCAATTTTATGTCCAGACCTAGGCTTTGTCGAAAAATAAACTTTAATCCAGATATTACTTATTTTAAACCCCAAGGCGTCCCTATGAGGGAGCTTGAAATTGTTGAATTGACCACGGAAGAAATGGAAGCTTATCGTTTGCGCTATATTAATGATTTGGAACAAAAAGAAGCGGCAGAAAAAATGCACACTTCTCAAAGCACATACCAAAGGATTTTGCACTCAGCTTACAAAAAAATTGCTGATGCTTTAATAAACGGCAAGGCAATAAAAATTATTAAGAAGTAACTGTTATTAATTAAAGATAATTTTATGGAAACAAACACGCAAATAAACGAAAACATTGGCGTGGCTATGCCGCGCATCGGAGACAAAGCTCCCGCTTTCAAAGCGGTGACTACTCAAGGAGAAATAGACTTTCCCAAGCAGTACGGAGGCAGTTGGGTGATCCTTTTTTCTCATCCGGCCGATTTCACCCCGGTTTGCACCTCGGAGTTTATGACATTTGCATCTCAAGAAAAGAAGTTTAATAACGCTAACTGCAAATTAGTCGGGCTTTCTGTGGATGGTCTTTATAGCCATATTGCCTGGCTTCGCACCATTAAGGAAAAAATTGAATATAAGGGGATGAAAAATGTAGAGGTCAAATTTCCCCTCATTGAAGATATCACCATGGAAGTGGCCAAAAAATATGGAATGATGATGCCGGGGGAAAGTAATACTAAAGCGGTGCGGGCGGTTTTCTTTATTGATCCTAAAGGAATTATCCGCGCCATTATTTATTATCCATTAAGTTTGGGCAGAAATTTTGATGAGCTTTATCGCGCCCTGATCGCTATGCAAACCGCTGATGAGTTTTCCGTGGCTCTGCCAGCTGATTGGCGGCCGGGCGACGACGTTATTGTCCCCACCGCCGGTTCTTGCGGCGTAGCCAAGGAACGGATGACCGGCAAAGAGGAGATGCATTGTTATGATTGGTTTTTTTGTACAAAAAAAATAAGCTCGGAAGAAATTAATCAGCGGATCATCAAAAAATGAAAATAAAAATTTTAATATTTATTTTATTAATCTTGTTTTCGTTGCCGATTTTGGCATTTTCCCAAGATGATTTGGCAAGTTCGAGCGATTCGACGGAAGAAATTTTCAAGGCCCGGGTGGTCGAAGTGTTGGAACAAAAAAGTTCTAGTCGTGAAGACGGCTCTGTTTCTATCCAGCAAAAATTAAAACTAAAAGGGCTGGATGGTGATTGGAAAAATAAAGAAATTATTTTTGACGGGACAGAATTTGATGTTTTGTCAGCCGGTGAATATAAGGTCGGCGATAAAGTGTTGGTTAATTATAACCCCGGACCAGAAGGCGAGGCTAATTTTTATGTCGTTGGCTATTCCCGCACCAGCTCAATTTATTGGTTGACATTTTTATTCAGCTTGGTTGTCATAGCTATTGGAAGATTTAAGGGTTTTCGCGCGTTGGTTGTTTTATTGTTAACTTTTTTGATTATTTTAAAGTTTATTATTCCTAAAATATTGGCTGGTAGCGACCCGCTATTTATCAGTATTATCGGCTCATTATTTATTTTAATTTTAGCGGTCTATATCACCGAAGGTTTTAAAAAGACATCAACCATCGCCATTTTTGCCATTTTAATTTCCCTAATCATTACTGGTTTATTATCCGTCTGGTTTTCGGCTATTACCAAATTAACTGGTTTTGCCAGCGAAGAATCAATGTTTTTGATTAGTTTGGCCGGCGGTAGCATTAATATCAAGGGTTTATTATTGGCGGGAATTATTATTGGCGCCCTAGGTGTTTTGGACGATGTGATCATTTCCCAGGTGGCTTTGGTGCGGGAATTAAAAATATCCAACCCCGAGTTATCAAAATATCAACTTTATAAACAGGCCATGAGAGTTGGGGTGTCTCATTTGAGTTCCATGGTTAATACTTTATTTTTGGCCTATGCCGGTGCTTCTTTGCCGCTTTTAATTTTATTTAGCATCAAACAGCCGCCTTTCTTGACTTTTAATCAAGTATTAGACAATGAAATGATTGCGACTGAAGTCGTCAGAACTTTAACCGGCAGTATCGGCTTGATTTTGGCCGTGCCCATTGCTACCTTTTTGTCCGTAAAATTTGTTAATAAGAAATTATAAATTAATTTTAATTTTATGAAAATTTTAAAATTCGGCGCTGTTTGGTGTCCCGGGTGTTTGGTGATGAAACCTCGTTGGGCAGAAATTGAAGAAGCAAATCCTTGGCTCAAGACTGAATATTATGATTTTGATGTTGATAAAGAGATGGTAGAAAAATATAAAATTACCAATATCTTGCCAATTTTTGTGTTTTTAGACAAAAATGACAAAGAGTTTTTGCGCCTGGACGGCGAGGTAGAAAAAAATAAATTATTGGAGATTCTCAATCAAAATCGCGATAAATAATTATGAAAAAAATATTATTTTCCATATTAATCTCATTTTCTCTCATTTTTTTGTTTTCAGGAACAATAAAGGCCCAAGAACAAGAGAAAGTTAATATCTATTTTTTTTGGCAACAAGGTTGCCCGCATTGCGCCAAAGAAAAACCCTTTTTGGAAAATTTAGTTAAACAAAATTCCTTTTTAGAGTTGCACTCTTTTGATATTGGTTCAAGCCAAGATAATATCAATCTTTTAGTGGAGATTGGCGAAAAATTAAATATTAATATTCAAGGCGTGCCTTTTACCCTAATTAGTGAAAATTACTTTATCGGTTGGTATGACGAACAGACCACGGGGGCGGCTGTACAGCAAGCGGTTAATTTAGCTTTAGTTAGTTCCTGTCGGGATGTAGTTAAAGAAATTCAAAACAATAAAAATATTGCCACCGCCGGTAGTTTGACTGAAAACGCTTGTGAGCAGCAAGAAAATAAAGTTTTTTTGCCATCCAAAATCAGTTTGCCAATTTTTGGTGAAGTAGAATTAAAAAATATTTCTTTACTGGCGTTAACAATAGTTTTGGGTTTTTTGGATGGATTTAACCCTTGTGCCATGTGGACATTGCTTTTTTTGATCAGCTTGCTTCTGGGCATGCAGAACAGAAAAAGAATGTGGATTTTGGGTATAGTCTTTATTATTACTTCGGCTCTGGTTTATTTTTTATTTATGTCAGCTTGGTTAAATTTGATTTTATTTTTAGGTTTTGTTTTTTGGGTAAGAATAATAATCGGGATACTAGCCTTGTTGGGCGGCGGATATAACCTAAAAGAATTTTTGTTTAATAAAAACAGCGGCTGTAAAGTGACTGGCGATGAAAAACGTCAGAGGATGTTTCAAAAAATAAAAATAATTATCGGGCAACGCAGTTTTTGGTTAGCCATAGGAGGAATTATTATTTTGGCACTTCTGGTTAATTTGGTGGAATTGATTTGTTCAGCTGGGTTGCCCGCAGTTTACACCCAGGTTTTGGCTTTAACCGCGTTATCCAAGGTTCAGTATTATTTTTATATCGCCTTGTATATTTTTGTTTTTATGTTGGATGATCTTTTTGTTTTTTTTGTAGCGATGATTACTCTGCAAATGACCGGTATTACTACTAAATATACCCGGCTTTCAAAGTTAATTGGGGCTCTTTTAATGATATTTATTGGCTTGCTTTTGGTCTTTAAACCGGAGTGGTTGATGTTTGGCTAAAAGATATAAATATGATATTATTATTTATATAAAATTTATGGATAAAAATAGAATAAATTATACAATAGATGTATTGATGTCATTTTTTGTTTTTATAGTCAGCACGACTGGTTTGATAATTTTTTTTCTTTTTGCCAGATGGCCAGCGATACGGCGGTTGGCACGAGTTTCTTGGTGTTTCTAAAAGGGTTTTTGTTGATTTTCACAATTGGGCGGGAATAATTTTAATCGTGCTTATGGCGATTCATTTTATTTTTCATTGGAAGTGGCTGGTAATAACAACTAAAAATTTATTTAGACCAAAGACCAAGTTTAGTTTTCGGGAATGATTCATATAATTAAGATCAATTTTGCCGGTTACTGGGAGAGACGATGGGCTTGGCGAACGAAGGAGATTGTTATTTGAACCCAAACATAAAACCACTAAAAACTAAAAATTAGTTTGGTAAGAGTTCAAAAAAGTGGAGGTTCAATAAAATTTTTGTCGGCACTAATTATGAATAAATAAATAATATTTAAAAAATAACTAGAGGTGGATAATTTTTCAGACGCAGCTCAAAAAGATTTTGGCTTGTTGAGCTGGTTTTTTAAAAGTTATTAATCAAACGGTAAATAGAGGGACTAAATTGACAGATAAATCATGTTGTTGAATTTTACATTATTAATAATTTCTTTGGCGGTAATAATAAAAAGCGCTGATTTGGCTATTCGTTATTCCAGCCGTTTGGCCGAGGGTTTAAAATTATCAAGATATCTGATAGGTTTTTTGATTGTGGCGGTGATCTCTATTTTACCGGAAACATTTGTAGCTATCACTTCCGCGGTTGAAGGCATACCAGCCTTTGGCCTGGGGACTCTATTTGGTTCTAACGTGGCTGATTTAACCCTGGTTTTTGTATTAGTGGTTTTGATTTCCGGCCATAATCTCAAAGTGGAAAGTCGAGTGATCAAAAATAGATTTTTTCATATAGGTGCGATGATGGTGCCGATTGTTCTGGGTCTGGACGGACATTACAGCCGGGCCGAAGGGGTAGTTTTAATCACAGTTGGCTTATGCTTTTATTACTTTATTTTCAAAAAGAATAAACGGGAAGGCAAAGCTGGTAAAAAAGAAATAAAAGTTAGTGATGTTTTTAAATTGCTTTTGAGTATGGCCGGCTTGCTTTTGGGGGCGCACTTCACGGTGAGATATGGGGTTGATCTAGCCCGCGGACTGAGCGTCAGTCCGGTGCTTATCGGAATGTTTGTAGTCGGTTTGGGCACCACTTTGCCGGAATTATTATTTTCAATCAAAGCGGCGCGGCGAGCCTATGACGGCCTAGCGCTCGGGGATATCCTCGGAACTGTTGTGGCCGATGCGACAGTAGTGGTGGGTCTGGTGGCCATGATTAGTCCCTTTGCTTTTAACCAGCGTATTATTTACATCTCCGGCGTTTGTATGGTATTCGCCACCGTGCTCTTATTTCATTTTATGAAAACCGGCAAGACACTTACCAAAAAAGAGGCTTTATTACTTTTGTTTTTTTATTTTGTTTTTGTTACCGCCGAATTGTTGATAAATTAAAATTTTTATCATTGTAATTAGCAGCTAAATTTATTTTTATGATAGCCAAAGGACAAATTTATAAGTGTGAAATTTGCGGTAACGTGGTAGAAGTGGTTTCGGCCGGTGGGGGCACTCTGGTATGTTGCGGGCAGCCAATGAGCTTGCAGAGCGAGAACAAGGAAACAGAATAGTGAGTAATAAAAATCCGTCTAGTCGTGGCGGATTTTTGTTTTGACTAAAGCAAGGAAAGATGGGAAAATGAAGGTATCTAAAAAGGAAGAAATTAAGAAATGGAGAAATTAAGAAATTAATGGGTAAAATTTTTATGCTTTACGATCTTATAGTGATCGGTGGGGGACCAACAGGAATGATGGCGGCAGGGCGGGCAGGGGAGAGAGGCGCGCGAGTTTTGCTAGTGGAAAGAAATCCGCGGTTGGGGGCCAAGTTGACGATCACCGGCAAGGGCCGTTGTAATATCACCAACGCGGAGCCGGACATTCGAAAATTTATCGCTCATTACGGCCAGAATGGTAAATTTTTATTTTCCGCCATGAGTCGTTTTGATAATGAGAACACGCGGGAATTCTTTGAAGGGCGCGGGGTGAAAACCAAAGTAGAGAGAGGCCAGCGAGTTTTTCCAGAGAGCGATCAGGCGAGGGATATTAATGATGCGCTATTGGATTATTTGCGAGAGAGTAAAGTGATCATCAAAACCAAAGCAACAGTGGCAGAAGTGGTCAGTAAAAATAAAAGGATAGAAAAAATTATTTTGTCGAATGGTGAGGGGCTACAAGCAAAGAATTATTTAATCGCCACTGGCGGCCAGTCATATCCGGGTACTGGTTCCAAGGGGGATGCTTATCAGTGGCTTCGGCAAATGGACCATAAGATTATTCCGATTAGACCGGCCCTGGCGCCGATTATTTTAAAGGAAGATTGGATTGACGAACTCGAGGGCTTAAGTCTGAAGAACGTGGAAATCAGCCTTTGGCAGAACGGGAAAAAAGTGGAGAGCCGGTTTGGCGAGGCATTGTTTACTCATGAGGGCATGAGCGGGCCGGTTATTTTGGATATGAGCAAAAGGGCCGGTGAGTTAGTGGCCCAGGGCGCGGTCACTCTCGTGATTGATTTCAAGCCGGCTTTGGGTGAAAAAATACTGGACGAACGTTTGCAAAAAGATTTCACGGCCCAAAGCAATAAAATGTTCAAAAATATTCTGGATTGGCTGTTGCCAAAAAAGATGATTCCGATGATGGTCAGGATATCGGGTATTGCTGGTGAGAAAAAAGTCCATACAATGACGCGAGCCGAGCGGCAGAAATTATTAAAATTACTAAAAAGTTTTCCTCTGGAAATCAAGGCAGTGGCTGGATTTGAGACCGCTATCGTGACGGCTGGCGGAGTGGACTTGCGCGAGGTTGACCCGAAGACCATGAAATCAAGGATTATTGACAATCTGTTTTTGGCTGGGGAGATTTTGAATCTTGACGGGCCGACCGGCGGGTTTAATTTGCAGGTATGTTGGAGCACAGGGTTTGTGGCCGGGGAGAGCATTTAAACATATAAAAATTTAAGCATTTAAACACTAAAAGGCGTAGTAATAAAACAATTTAGCAATTTAATAATTAACATAAAAAATATGCTAAAAAAAACCTTGCAGGAATTCAAGGAGTTCGCAGTCAAAGGCAATGTGATGGATCTAGCCGTGGCCGTAGTGATTGGCGGCGCTTTTGGCAAAATCGTCAGCTCGCTCGTCAATGATATCATCATGCCAATCGTGGGCGTGATTTTGGGCGGAGTGAATTTCACTCACTTGACATTGACCCTCAAGAGTGCCAAATTTGACCCAGCTGGCGTCAAAGTAGCGGAGGCGGTCACCTTGACTTATGGTTCTTTTGTTCAAGCATTGGTGGATTTCTTGATCATTGCCTGGGTGATATTTATGCTGGTGAAAATTATCAACAGTTTGAAACGGAGAGAAGAAAAACCAGCTGAGCCAGTCGAGCCGCCAGCAACAGAGAAACTTTTGACCGAGATCCGCGATATTCTGAACAACAAACAATAAGCAATAAACAATTAATCCTACTTTCCATTATCTCGGGATAAGGGCGGGTTATTTTTTATGAAGCAAACACAAGCACTGGAGATTTTAAAAACCGGAGTGAATGTTTTTTTGACAGGTCAGGCGGGAAGCGGCAAGACCTATATTTTGAATCAGTACGTGAAATACGCCCGGGAAAAAGGCAAGAGCGTGAGCGTGACAGCCACGACCGGCATCGCGGCCACGCACCTGAATGGTCTGACTATACATTCCTGGTCAGGGCTGGGGGTAAAAGAGAAACTTTATCCGAGCGATTTTGAAGCGTTATTAAAGAAAAGACACCTGCGGCGCAATATTATTGAAGCGGATATTTTGATTATTGACGAGATTTCCATGCTGCATGCTAGGCAGTTGGATCTGGTGAATCAAATTTGTCAGGCGTTTCGGCAAAATTTAAAGCCCTTCGGTGGCTTGCAGGTGATACTGACGGGTGATTTTTTTCAACTGCCGCCGGTGGTCAAGGGTGAAGATAAGGCCGAGTGGGCCCTGCAGGCCGAGGTCTGGTCGCTTCTGGATATGCGGACGTGCTATCTGGATGAGCAATACCGTCAGGATGATCAGTCGCTGGTGGCTGTTTTGAACGAGATACGGCAAAATAGTTTGAGTGTCAGCGGGCGGGCGGCGCTTTTGGGGCGGTTGAATTTTGAGTTTGAGGAGGCTATTTTTTTAACCAAGCTTTATACCCACAATATCGATGTGGACGCGATTAATGACCATGAGCTTCAAAAATTAGCAGGTACAGCCAAGGCTTACCGTATGCAAAATAAAGGCAACCAAACTTTGGCGGAAATTTTACAGAAAGGATGTCTGGCGCCGGCACGGTTGCTTTTGAAGCCCGGGGCCAAGGTGATGTTCGTAAAAAATAATTTTGAATTAGGTGTGGTCAACGGCACGGTCGGCGAAGTGGTTGATTTTGATGAGGACAACTATCCGGTGGTAGTGACCAATAAGGACGAGGTGGTGGTGGCGCGACCCGATGTCTGGGTGATTGAGGAAGATGGCAAGATCAGGGCTGAGATAAAACAAATTCCTTTGCGTTTGGCTTGGGCGATCACGGTCCATAAGAGCCAGGGATTAAGTCTGGACGCGGCGGAGATCGATTTGTCCAAGGCTTTTACGCCCGGTATGGGTTATGTGGCCCTGTCGCGTGTCCGTTCTTTGGCTGGTTTACGTTTACTCGGTTTTAATGAATTGGCTCTAAAGGTGGATGAAAATATTCTCCAGTGGGATGATAAATTCAGAAATTGGTCCGATGAGACAGAAAAGTGGTGGTCAAATTTATCCGCCGACGAGAGAAAAAGGAGCCAGGAGATATTTTTTCAGGAATACACTGATCGACCTAAGAAAGGGCGGAAAAAAGAAAATAATAAAGAAAAGACCAGAAAATTATTGGCTCAAAAAATGAAAGTGGCGGAGATTGCCAAAGAACTGGGCTTGACCGAGAGGACGATTGTCGGGCATATAGAAAAATTATTAGCCGCGGGAGAAAATATTGATATTGAATATTTATTGCCACCCAAATGGGAGCGGGAAGAGATCATTACTGCTTTTCAGGATCAGGGCGATGATTATCTGGCGCCAGTTTATGAGATCTTGGGCGGAATTTATAGTTATGAAATTTTAAAATTAGTCCGCGCGTGGTTGAGGAAGGTAAATCATAGACAACCATGAATTAATTATTACGAAACAAATTGGGGATATTGACACGGTGGCTTGTATCAAAGCCAGAGATGCCAATGCTGACGGCTGGAGTTATGGCTATTTTGAAGATGACAGCATAGTTTTTTCCATTAAGAATGTTTATGAAAAATAATTTTTACCCCCCCTCCCAATCAGAAGTAGGGGTTTTCAAAAATAGGGAAAATTTGCAAAAAATAAGCCAAGGTGTAAGATAAAGGCATGGTCAAAAATGTCATAATTACCAGGGAAAAGATCCTCTTGAAAAGCAGATTTTATGACTTGGTTATCCCCAAAGAAATAGTCATTGATTTTCAGGTACGCGAGAAACAGAGCGGCTTTGGCCGCGCGGTGACGCTGGAAATAAAAGCGGAGAGACAAAAGATTGTTTCCCGTTTTTTTGTTGGGAGACTTATTTATCTTTATCATAAAATAAGCGGTCTTCTATCTCATAGCTCTTCTTTGCCAAATATTTTTTGGGGGAAAGAAGGGGTGGAAAAGTTACTAATGAATTTGTTGGAGAATGGGTATCCGGTCGAAACGGCTCTCACCGCGGTGAGGCAGATTCCCCATGATGAAAAAACGGGAGAACTGGAACAGCAATGCTGGCAGCTGATGCGGCAGATGATGCTTCTGGCTTTTGTTTCGGGGATAATAATTTTTGTTTATATGTTTTTTGTCGGTCAGATAGTTTTATGGTGGGAGTTAATTTTGCTTGTTATTAGCTGGATATTTATTTGCCGTATTATTTGTTGGTATATTGGACGAAGTAAAAAAAGTTAAGATGTCTTGATTAATATCGTTCTGACCGGTTAAATGGTGGGGCGATTTTATTTTTGTTAGAATCTTGTTATAATGAGCACAGGAATAATTAAAATCAAAAAATATGTCAAAAACAGCGATCGTAACTGGAGCGGGCCGAGGAATCGGCCAGGGGATTGCCAAAGCTTTGGCCGAAGCCGGATATCGGGTAGTTGTTTCCGATATTAATCAGAGTGAAGCAGAGCAAGTAGCCGCGGAATTAAAAGCGATCGGCGCCGAGGCAATGGCTGCCAAGTGTGATGTTTCCAATAGGGCTGAGGTGGAGCAACTGTTTGCTACAGCAGTGAAAGAATTTGGCGGAGTTGATGTCTTGGTCAACAATGCGGGGATTTATCCCTTCAAGCCTTTTATTCAGATGAGCGAAGCTGATTGGGACAAGGTAATCAATATAAATCTAAAGAGTGTTTTTTTGTGTTCGCAAGAGGCGGCCAAAATATTGCCTGACGGCGGAAGGATAATTAATATTTCTTCCGTTGCCTCTCTAGTTGGTTTTGCCGGCTTGACGCACTATTGCACTTCTAAGGGCGGTGTCAATGCTTTTATCCGAGCATTGGCCTTAGAACTGGCTCCGAGAAAAATCACTGTTAACGCGGTAGCGCCCGG
>JAAZMX010000038.1 GCA_012798565.1 Candidatus Kuenenbacteria bacterium | reverse complement strand
CAAAGATCAAGACATATTAAACCGCGTTCCTGGTAATTTCTCATAAGATAAAATACATTAGAATTAACCTTTGATTTTACCCAAAACTTTTACTTTGGGCAATTTATGGGTGTTACCTATGTATCTCATCTTCTGCAGAGAACAAAAAACCGCCCTTCGTGTACCAAAGGACGGTTTTACTGGAAATGAACAATATTTACTATTGAGCGGCTGGCTCTGGCGCGCCAGGACCTAGGGGTTCAGAGCCACTGTGAATCTGAATACTTTCGGCTGTGAGCGAGCCATCGGTAGTACTCTTGCCAGTCACCATCACTGAGGTGCCAATTGATAGATCATCGGCAGTACCGGTCGCCATCTTGCCAATCGTGGTAGAGGCGGAATAAAGCACGGTTTTGGAACCGCCATTATTTAGTTTGATAGTAACGCTTTGGTCATCTTTACTGATTATCTCGCCGCCAATAAAGCTCATGCTACTATTGCCGGCGCGATTCATACCGCCTGGACCAGACATCATACCTTGTGGACCGCCGGTGAACTGGCCACGAGAGGGAATCTTACTGGATTGATATTTCGTGCCGCCATAGAAAGAGCCGGCAGCCACCAAAACGACAATCACAATCATGATGGGTAGGGTTTTCTTCATAAACTATAATTAATTTTTAAGCTCCAAGATACAAGAAACAAGCTCCAAATAAATTCCAAAATCCAAATTTCAAAAGATCCTTGGATTTTGGGTATTGTAATTTGAGGTTTATTTGGAAATTGTATCTTGTTTCTTGAAAATTATTATTCATATCGCAGGGCGTCAATGGGATTGAGTTTGGCCGCGCGACGAGCCGGATAATAACCAAAGATAATGCCGATGGCGCCGGAAACACCAAAAGCCAAGATAACTGATTGAGGAGAAATGGTGGTGGTGATGCCGCCGAAGTGCGAGACTAGATAACTTAGAAGCCAGCCCAGGAGAATACCAATAATGCCACTGATAAAAGTCAGAGTGACGGCTTCAGAAAGAAATTGCAAACTAATATCGCCGCGCTTGGCGCCGATGGCTTTGCGGAGTCCGATTTCCCTGGTGCGTTCAGTGACGGTCGTCAACATCATGTTCATAATGCCAATGCCGCCGACAATCAGAGAAATCCCAGCAATGGAGCCGAGAAGTAAAGTCAGGGTACTCGTCATATCAGTCATAGCCGAGAGCATATCAGCCTGGTTCATAATACTAAAGTCAGCACTGTCGGCCGAGGCAATATTGTGGCGTTGTAATAATAAGGCAGAGATGGCTTCTTCGGTAGAATCCATAAGATCAGCGGCCAAAACCTCAACGCTGATATTGCTCAATTTATCACTGCCGGTAATATATTGCTGGGCGGTGCCGAGCGGTATGTAGATCAGATCGTCAGAGCTGCCCATGCCAGTGCCGCCTTTGCTCTCGCTGACGCCAATGACGGTATATTCCTGGCCATCAATACGAATCTTTTGGCCGACGGGATCAGTGTTTTCACCGAATAAAGTGTCTCGGGTGGTCGGGCCAATAATAGCTACTTTGTTTTTGGATTTATATTGTACTTCGCTAAAAGCAATGCCCAATTCCAAGGTGATAGATTTGACGGAAAAATAATTGGCATCAATGCCGTAAATTGAAGTATTGGTATTGCTGCCCTTGATAGTGATCTGCTTACGCGAGCTGACAGTCGGAGCGACAGTTTTGACGGTGCTAATAGTTTTGAGTGCTTCGGCGTCTTCCAGGGTCAGCGTGGTGGCTGAGCCCATACCGCCGCGGACCATTTGTCCGCGCTGGGAGCCGGGCATAATAGTCAAGAGATTAGTACCGAGAGATTCAACCCGGTCAGTGATGGATTTGGCGGAACCTTGGCCGATAGAAACCATGGCAATGACCGAGCCAATACCGATAACAATACCAAGAATAGTCAAACCGGAGCGGACCTTATTGGCAATAATGGCCAAAAATGTTTCTTGAAATAAATCAGAGGTTTTCATAAAAAGCTTATTTAGTTCGGGCGCCCAATCTCTTGTGTTCGTTTTCCCGGTCTTCTACTAACGCTCCATCACGGATAAAAATAATACGGTCGGCGTACTCGGCCACATCATGTTCGTGAGTAATAATGATAATGGTTCGTTTTTGCTCTTTATTAAGTTTCTGAAAGGTACCCATGACAATGTCGCCAGTTTTGGTGTCGAGATTGCCGGTCGGCTCATCAGCGAGGATCAAAGAAGGATCGTTGACCAGAGCGCGAGCGATGGCCACGCGCTGCATCTGCCCGCCGGAAAGTTGGTTGGAGAGGTGGTCAAACTGTGTTTCTTCCAAGCCGGCATCGGCTAGCGCTTGGCGAGCTTTCTTTTCTCTTTCTTCTTTGACAACATTGGCATAGACAAGGGGTAATATAACATTGCGGATAACAGTAGCACGAGGCAATAAATTGAAAGATTGAAAAATAAAACCAATTTTGTTTTTGCGAATATCGGCCAGCTCATCATCAGAAAGGGAGGCGACATTTTTTCCGTCTAGGAAATATTCGCCTTCAGTTGGCGTGTCTAAGGCACCCAAAATATGCATCAAGGTAGATTTACCAGAACCAGACGGGCCCATAATGGCCACAAATTCGCCGTCTTTAATCTGGAAAGAGACTCCTTTGAGAGCTGGGGTCTCTACACTGGTAGTCTGATAAATTTTGGAGACATTTTTGCATTCAATCATAAGCTAGGATAGAATAAACCGTTTTATATTATACCAAAGTCTAAAAACCACCACCTGGAGGTCCACTAAAGCCCTGCACGCGCACACTATTACTAGAATTGTTGGAAGTAGAAATACTTTTGGTTGTGCCAGAACTGATCGTTCGGGAAACCACAAGGTCGCCCTCGGCTAGGCCGGCGGTAATCTCTGTGTTGGTATCGTCAGAGGAACCAACAGTGACAGTTTGTCTAGTCGGAGCAGTCGTTAAAGTCACGCCAGTACTTTGGGCAGTGGGAAGATCAAAAGAGCCATCAGCGGCGACTAGTTCGACGTAAGATTCGTTGCCGACTGTTTTAATGGCAGCGGAGGGAACTAATAAGACATCTGTTTTGGCGGCTAAAATAATATTAGCAGTGACGCTCATACCTGGTTTGATGCGTTCATCTTGAGTATCAAAAGCAATTTGAACAGTGTAGCTGACCACGCCAGAAGAAGCGGTGCCAAGAGTGTCAACCTCGGCCACGGAACCGGTAAGGGTCAGATCTTCCAGGGCGTCAAAAGTGAGATTGGCTTTCTGCCCGACTTTTACTTTGGCCACGTCAATCTCATTTAAGGTAATCTCGGCGATACTTTTCGCGGTGATAATAGTCGCGACAGTGGTGCCAGAAGAAACATTGTCTCCTTTTTTGACCTCCATCTCGGCAACCATGCCGTCAAAAGGAGCGCGGATGGAATAATCAGCCAGGGTTTCCTCAGCCGAGGCCAGGGCGTCTTTTTTTTGTTGAATGGCGATTTTTTTGGCGCGAATATCCAGCTCGTCAGCACCAGCTTTGGTTTCTGCCAGAGAAAGTTCTTTTTCTTTGATAGTGCGCTTTGCGTCTTCTATATCGTCTTGATAATCAGGGATATTATTTTTGGCAGTCAACAGGTTGGAGAGATGGGAACTGGCTTTGCTGGAATAAGAATTCAAGCTGGTGAGCTGGCTTGCAGCCAGACTCTGGGGAGTCAGGCCGCGGCTGGTATATTTATCCTGATAAAATTGGATGAGGTTGTTGGCGCTTTTGACCGCTTCGGAAACCAATTTGACAGTAGCATAGGTCTCATTGATCAGACTCTCAATCGTCGCCTCATCCGAAGAAAGACTGGCGGTTTTATAAACACTAAAGTTGGCGTCATAGGCGACGCGCGCTTTTTCATAGGCTGTCTTGGCATCGTCGCGGTAGGTCAAGATTTTTTCATCAAAATATTTGGCTGAGTCGGCATAATAGTCCATGTTGCTCTGATTCTGAGTGTAAGAGTTACTGTAAAGTATATCGCGCAAACCAGACACAATACCCGGTAATTCCAGAAAAGCATTGGAAACAGTATTAAAACCGTCTTCATAAGATTTGGTGAGATTGTCCTCGGCGGTGGCTTTGGCTTTTTGGGCGGAGATAAGAGCGCTCTCTGACTGGAGCAAGGTGAGCTCGCTCGCTGGCTCCAAGATTTCTTCCAATTCTAGCTGGGCGGTCTCGAGAGCAGTCCTGGCATCACGCACATCTTGGTAGGCGTCGGAGCTGTCAATTTTGGCGATCAGAGCGCCGGCTTTGACTTTTTGTCCGGCCTGAACATAGGTCGCGGTGATCTCGCCGGAAACCTCTGGCTTGATATCCACCTGATCAGAAGCAGAGACCTGACCAGTACCAGAAAGAGAGCTGATAAGTGTCCCCTTTTCTACGGCGGCAAGGATATAACTAGTGACAGTCACTGAATGGCGTGACTTTTGATAAAAATAATAACCAACGGCGAGAACAATAATCAGGAGAATAGCAACTCTAATTTTATGAGCGGCTATTTTTTGGAAAAAGTCTTTCACCATATTGAGAGAAAATTAATTTGATTAGCGAATTGGCGGCGGACCAAAATCAGTGGAAGAAGAGTTGCTTTGGGGATTTTTGGGCGCTGGCGGAGCTGGCATAACGCGGATCAGCTTGGCCTCAATTTGACCGGCGTCATTGGGATCGCCGATGATTACCAGAGCGTCATCAACTTTTAAATCGGAAATTTGCAGATCATCCTGAAAACGCCTGATAACCGTATCGGCAGTGATTAAAATAATTTTTTCTACATTGTTTTTGCCGCGGATGATAATTTTGTCACCGTCTATTTTGATAACCTGGCCAAAGACCCCAGAAGACTCAATAAAGTCCCGACCGCGCCAGTCGTCCATAAAACCGCCAGCCGGACCAGCAAAATTACGATGATAATTTTCTTCCCAGCGATAGGAGAAGCCGGCTTTGCGAAAGCCGACCATAAGGCCAAGCTGAAAAGAAATTAAGGCAATAATTATGATGACTAAAATAATAATCAGCGCCTGAAAACCTTTGGACTGAAAAAATTTATTGAAATCCATAAGGGTAATAGTTAATGATTAAAATTAATTTAGGTGCGCATGACTTGACGAGAAAAGACAACGCGAAAATCTCTGACAAAAAAACGCAGAGCAGCGAGCACAACCAAGGTCAGGCCAAGGCCCAAAGTTAAGCTGAAAACCGGCAAGGATTCTAAAATGGTAAAAGTATAACTCTGCCAGGAATCAATGATGATAGAAAAATCAGAGAACAACAAAGAAAGGTAAGAAAAGAAGTTAGAAGAAGAGAGATCGGTCGAGATGATCTTGAAGACTGGGATCAGGGAGCCAAGCGAACCTAAAAGCAAAAGGGAAACAAAAAATAACCGGCAACGGGAGAGAAAAATGGCCCGGCGTTCAGCCCGAGCCAAACGAGACATGACTGACGTCAAAAGGCCAGTCGGCGGTGCGGCTGGTTTCAGGTGCGTAAAAAGTTGGTGGTAGTTGGTTGATTTCATAATGATTTGTCAGTCCCAGGTGGCCTACCTCAACGTGAAAGGCAGGCACCTGGAACCATTTAGGTCTTTAAATCCCCAGTAAAACCGGGAACTACAGATTCGACCTAGGACTCTGTATTAATTAGTTACGAATTAAGGGGACTTTTGGGTGCAACCTCCCCCTTTCCCCCTCCTTGGCAAGGAGGGGATTGGGGGTGGTATTAAATTGGTAAGGGACAAATTAAAAGCTATTGATTTAATAATGGTCGGAGCAAAATTAGGGCCCGGCGGTGGCGGCTTTTGACTGTATCAATGGGCGTTTCCAAGATCTCGGCAATCTCCCGCAAATTAAATTCTTCGTGGTAATAAAGCTCCAAAACCTGGCGGTAATGGGCGGGTAATTGCGAGAGCGCGGAATTGAGTTCCAAGGCAATGTCGGCTCGAATCAAAATTTCATCAGGTAAAGGCGCCGGGTCGGAGAGATTATCAAGCAGAGGATTTTCGCCCTCAGGATTGATGAGGTCAGAAAAACTAAGGGGTTTCTTTTTTTTCAGCCAATCAAGAGCGGTATTTTTGGCAATAGTAAAAAGCCAGGTTTTAAATTTTTTTTGCGGATCAAAACTTTTGAGGTGCTGCCAGCATTTGATAAAAACTTCTTGGGACAGATCTTCGGCTTCGGCGGAGTGACCGACATAGCGGTAGATAAAATTGTAAATATGAGACAAATAGCGCTCCACAAGAAAACGTAAAGCCGCGCGGTCACCGGCTAGATAGTCCCCTACTAATTGTTCGTCGGTTCTGGTGGTCATAAATAGTAAGAATTCATCTTAACATATTTAATCAGAAAAAACATTAGCAGACAAATAAAATTAAAAACAGCCTCGGATTAGAGGACTGTTTTTATTGACAGAAACTTTTTATTCGGCACACTGAGCGTTTTTCAGACATTCATCAATCAATTCTTGAGTGGGCGCTTTTTGGCAAAAACCGCAGGCTTGATTTTTTGTTTGCTCGGAATTGTTTTGGAGGTTTTGCACGGCTTGGCCCATTTCCTCGGTGATGTCTTTGAACTCTTTATTGGCCGGCGGAACAAAAACAGAATTATCAACTGACCATTTTTCACAGACAAAGTTGCGCGCCTGTTCCATGGTATTGGCATTATCCTCTGGAGTGGCCGCGGTATCTGACGGTGAATTTTCCTGCATTTCTTTGATATTCATCTTGGAAGCAACGTCAGTAAAATCATTCCAGGAATAGAGATATTCGCCATCGCTTATGGCATAAGCATGACCCATATCACCCATAGTCACATCCTGATAGAATTTCTGGCCGTTGATGTAGATAATATTGGTCACTTCCCCACCCTCGGTCAGAGTTTGCTTCCAGGTACACTTGAGAGGTTTGTGCATAGATAGAAGCTCATTGACGGTGTATTCGCCGCTGGGATTAAAGCTGTCTACCGTTTCGTTTGTTGTTTGATTTTGATTTTGGTTTTGATCAGGCACGGCGGTATTATTGGTTGATTTTTTACCACAACCGGGCAGAGCCAAGACCACAAGCAGAAGAGCGAGGAGATAAAATCCTTTGGCGTTTTTGGACATATTTTTGTCAGCTAATTGTTAATTATTTCTTAAATTATCAGCCAATACCCCTGGAGGGACATGGGACAAATTCCCCATCAGGGTTATGATTAATTTTATTTTTTTGATAAGTCGGGAAAAAACAAGACCTCATTGCCATGATCAACGCTCAAAAAACGTCCAGTATCATTCTCTGACATCCGCAGATTGGAATAATCACCCTCCCCACTGCGCCAATCATTGGAGAAGCCCCAACCGTTCCAGCTCCAAAGAGCCACATAGCGCCCCTGGCAAGCAGTGGCTGTCCGATACTCGCCCTCAATCACCAGCAGCTCGTTTTGGCTGTCGCCGTCAATATCTTGAATCAAAAATTCACAATTAGGCGCGCCAAGATTAGAAGAACCCCAAACCATCTTTAACTTATCGCCAGAAAGATTGTAAATAAAAAAATGATTTTTGACGCTTGGGTCGTTTTCTTTTAGCCAAAATGGCTTGGAGGTTCCAAAACTGCCCGGTTTCCAGAGAGATAGATTCAGGTCCAGCAAACCGTCATTATTGGCATCAGCCAAAACAAAACTGTCTATCTGCCAATCGGCCGGCGACTGCCAAATTGTTTTTTGGCTTTCGGCAATAGTCAATCGGCCGGCGATTAGAGTATAACTTTCGTCAATTAAGTTGCCATTTAAATCAGCCCGCTTTGCCTGGCTAGTGGAAATATTTTTTTTATCAAGATACAAACATCCGAAATAGCACAGGCCGAGAATAATCACGGCGATGAACAAAGCAAAAAATAATTTCTTTTTAATAGTTTTTTCAATCGGCATTTTACTTGGCGATAAAGGCGCCGGTCCAGGTCGGCAAGGCCGGAGCTTCATTGGAATTCAACAACTCACGCCATTTTTTATCGGTCAATCTATCTGATAGCGGCCAAGGAAATTCATAGTAAGAATAAACGCCGCCCTTGGCGATACGCAGCGCGCCATCAATGGGGACCACGACATAAATTTCAAATATTTTACCGGTCCCCACTTCCAACACCTGGCCGTTTGGATCGGTGGCGACATCGGCGACAAGCGCCGCTGGATTTTCATCCAAATAATTTCTCTGACTACCGGTCTCGACAAACGCCGGTTCATCTTTATTGACTTCCAACCAAAAATGTTCTAACTGGCCGCCATACGACCTAATCAATTCGTATTCTTCAGCACTTAAGGTTTCATTCCGTAATTCTTTTTCCGAGATTTCCTTGAAGGCGCTCGCCAGCTGCTCCAATTTTCCTAAATTGTCTTTCATGCTCGGCGTCAAAAGGTCGCGGATCTCGAGACCTTCGCTCGTCATTTTTAAAAGTGAGGCCAGGCGACCATAAACATAAGGATTGGGCTCGACATAGCCACGATCATCTTTCTTTTCCGGTTCTCCCCCGCCCCCGAGTTCAGCATAAACCTGTTTGGCATACAAAATGGTATCATGTTTTAATTCTGCCCAACTGCCCAAAAAGGTATTCAGATCTTTTCTGGCCCAGGCCAAATTGCGCATGAAGGTCGGATAACCAGCGGTCTTTTCAGTCAATAGCGGACGAAGCTGATAGAGCCAACCCCAATATAAATTCTGCGTCCAGGTCTCTAATTTCAAGCCGGAAACATAAGTGTTCATCTGGGACATATTTTCCGGGTAACAAGCGTATTGTGTCTCGCCCCAATCTTTTAAAATATTCAAAGCCTCGCCGGAGCCCAGAGCGGCGGGAATATCCAGTCCTTTGGGCAGCATCCGACCCCTACTGAAGGGAGCAGCGGCACAAGACGCGTCTTTGGGTCCGACTTCTCTCGTCACGAGGCGCTGAAAAATCGCGGCATCAACAGTAAAGCGTTGGCCCATAAAGCGAAAGCCCTTGATCTCTTTTTCCCGGTCAGGCTGCAGCTCGACATTGAAAATCGGCATTGAATTGATTTGGGGCGGCTCTAGCGTTTTTGCTTCACTAATGAAGGAAGCGAGTTTGTTTTTATCTTTTACTACTGACTCTAGGGTCGCGTTCGAACCGTAAATTTTTGCGGCCAAATCTTTGAACTGGTAATAGGTAAGGTCATCGCTTTTACCCACAAAAAAGTTGACTGGCTCATAAATTTTATTCCAGCTGTTTTGATTGTTGATCTGGTTCAAAGCGAGGGTAATCAAAAGGGCTGACCTTATCTCATCTTCGCTTTTCAGGCGGAAGGTCAAGCGCCCATACCACATCATCGCTTGGAAATAAGCCTTGAGCTGTTCAGTCTTGTCATAATGGCCGCGGGGAATATATTGGGAATAATCTTCTTTCAAACCTTCCAGGGGCAACGGCCCTTGGGGCGTATCAATCAAGGTATCCTGCCCGGCGCCGATATTCATTACTGGGGACGGAGCAATCTTCTCATGGGCCTCGATCAGAGCCAACTCGGAGCTGACTTCACTTTCAACAATCGAGGGAATAGCAACTGATGAAGCCAATAATTTGCTGCCAACGGCGAAAAACCCGACATTTCTCTTGGCGGCATTTTCCCATTCCGTGCCTTGCAAATTATCATATTGGCTCAGCGCGGCCGCGAGCATTTGGGCGTTTAGCTGCTGCAATTCGGGCGCCAATTTTTGCTCTTCCAGCTGCTTGAGCAAAAAATCAAACATCAGATGATAATTATGCAACATGGAATCAGTGGTGATAAAACTGGGGGTATAGTTGTAGCGATTGGGCTCATAAAGAGAAAAGAATTCGTTGTAATAAGACGGCTGGACGACAAAAGCATTTTTGGCCAATAAATTTTGAGCCTCGGCAGAGAAGTTAAAATCTTTGGCGTTGATAATATTGCTCAAATCACCATTAACGGTATAGGCCGGGACATTGGGACTGACAGTCACTGGTGTTTCCTCATAGCTGGCAAACTTGGAAGCATAGGTCGCGGCTGGCGTATAGATATTTTCTATGGAGTCGGAAATGTTTTCCGCTGTCTGCTTTATACCTTCCTGGCCTGATTTTGATAAGAAAAAATAAACAGCCAAAGCGATAATAACGAGAACCGGCACCACGCTCAAAATAAGCCATAATTTCTTATTGGCATTAGCGGCGGCACGCCAAGCTGGCGCCGGCTCTGGGCTTTCTTCAATTGGCTGATTGAATTTTGGGTCATCCATATTATTTGCTTTAATGAATAATGCTCTTTATAAACTCAAATTTGGCGCTTTCGGCGCAATCTTCTTTTCTCTCCAAAGGCAGGCCGCGGGTCTTGGCGTAAAATTAAAATTAATTAACCAAACTTTAGTATTTTGTTTATAAATATTTTATAGCGCTTCCACATTGCCGGCGCTGGGTTCTGGATCATGCGGATCCGGGCAATCGCCATTAAAATTGGCGGTCACCTCGCAATAAGTGCCATCTATTCTTTGGCACAAAACACTATCTGTGCCCAGGCCCTCGACTTTGCCGCCGGTAATGGCGCAATAGGCTTGCGCTTCATTTTCATAGCCAGTAATCTTTAGGCCGCCGACCGGGCACTCGCCCCGGAACAGGGCCCATTCTTCACACTGGCGGTTATCATCAAACAAACAAACGCCATACTGGCCAAGTCTGTTTTCTTTCATAATTATCTGTCCGCCCTTGTCAACGCAATTGGTGCTGGCGGGATTGGCCAAACCAACATTGCCGGTGCTGCCGGAGTCGCTGACCGGACTATCAGGAGAATTATTTGTTGATAAATTACAACCAGTAAAGGTTTCCTGATCATTTTCGGTGATAAAAGCGCTGTCGCCTTTATTCCAAAAAACAATACTTTCATCGCTGTTGGCATAACGCGCGCCACTGGCCGAAACAGCATGAGGCAATTTCAAGGTGCGGCCATCGCTCAAAACCAGATCGACAAATTCATCTTTTTGCGGATAAAAGGTAGCCTGAATGCTTTTGCCGTCGGCACATTGAAAGATTACGGCAGTCACCGCGGGCTTGGATTCGGGGCAAGGCGCGAAATCGCAATAGGGGCCACTGCGGCCGACAGAAGTGCCGTCAGGACAGATCTTGGCTTCCAAGGTACAAGACGGTTGGGTCTCTTGGGGTTCTTCGGCTCGGGGTTGGGACAATAACATGGCAACCGCCGCAACCAAAATCGCCAATATACAGATCACAATAAGCAAGAGGGTTGTTTTTTTCATAAGATTGGGTTTAGTTATAGGTTTTTATACCTTAACACAGTTTACTCTAAAATTATCGCACTTGGCCGGGGTTTTGACAAATAGAGGGTGTTAATTATTTTTAATGAAAAGCCAACAAGCATTTGCAGGGTTTTTTCTGTAAAATTTCTTTTTGCTCTTTGATGGTATTGATAAATATCTGCTGACCGCCAGCACCAATGGCCAACTTTTTATCAAGCGGTGTGCGATGCTCATAGCCGCGGCGTGAAAATTCTTTTACTAATATTTCATGCCGATTGTAGAGCGCTTTTTGTTTGCCTACCCAGCGCAGGGTTTCCGGATGTTTTGAATATCCGCCCTTGGCTTTATGCTTGGTCAGAATATTCCACAGCCCGTGCAACTCGCGGTGCTCGGCTAGCAAATGCTTGCGACACAGATGCTTTGGATTGATGTCCCAGACACGCATATTTTTATTTTATCAAAGCCATGTTTTATTATTGTCCATATTTTTCTTGATAAAACTGGGGCAGTTGGCACTGCACAAAGCTGACGCAATCATTGGGATTTTTGATATCAATGGCGTTGATACATTTGATCATTTCTTTGGGCCAGGTCGGGCATTCTTCCAGGCAAGCATTATAGGCATCAGCCAAATCAGCCGCGGTCACGTCTTCGGTATAGGTGGCGCAGTCTTTATGTCTCTCACAGGCGTCAGAGCATTTGTCGGAAATGATTTTTTTAGGTTGCTCTTCCTCTTGGCACCAGTCTTTTAGAATCTGCAAAATATCCATTATTTTTTGTTCACTTGCCGTGATTTGCAAAATCGGCTCACTGGGATCAACAATATTTGTCACATTAATTTGCGGCAGAGGCGGCACGTCAGAATCCAGGGTAGGCACTTCTGAGCCGGGCCGACCGGGCTGATTTTCCGCAGTTAATATTACCGGCTCTACTTCGGGCAATTGGGGCACGTTATCCAGCCACTGTTTCTTACGCCGAGCCAAATCCGCCAGCTTTTTTTCCATTTCCTTGATCCGGTCGTTGACATCTTTTCTGTTTTGGCAATCAGGATCAACAAACATTTGCAATCTTTCCGCCTCGGCTTGCAAGTCTTGATAGTCAGCCACAATTTTTTCCGGCGTGTCTGATTCTTTTTGTTGGGAATCAAGCAAATTGTCGGCGATAAAATAGCCGGCCACGCCGACCACAACAGCAGCGACCGCGCCAAAGATTATTTTTTGTATCGTATTCATTTGAATATTATTAATTATATTTTT
>JAAZMX010000037.1 GCA_012798565.1 Candidatus Kuenenbacteria bacterium | reverse complement strand
TCCGCCTTTCTCGCACCTACGATCGCCTGATCGAAAATTCTACCGGCGTCGAGCGCATTACCGGGCTCCTAGCGGAAAAATCAGTTTTAATTAATAAACCCCAAATAACCACTGCGGAGCATATCAAAGGTCAAATTGAATTTCAGGATGTCTCTTTCGCTTATCACCAAGATAGTCATTTCCAAGCTTTAAATAAAATTGATTTTAAAATAAAGCCCGGTGAAACCATCGCCTTGGTCGGTCCCTCCGGTGGTGGCAAATCTACCATCGTGAAACTCATCTATCGCCACTATGATGTCACCGGGGGTAAAATTTTAATCGATGGTCATAATATTAAAGATTATGATCTTTATGCTTACCGCTCCGAGTTGGCTATCGTTCCTCAAGATGTGGAAATCTTTAATGAATCAATCCGCGAAAATATCGCCTATGGCCGACCTGAAGCTACCCAAGAGGAGATTGATCAGGCGGCGCAGATTGCCAACATTGATTTTATCCCTTGTCTGGAAAACGGCTATGACACCTTGGTTGGTGAACGTGGCATCAAACTCTCCGGCGGTCAAAAACAACGCGTTGGCATCGCTCGAGCTGTTCTCTCTAGTCCCAAAATTCTCATTTTCGATGAAGCCACCAGCAACCTAGATACCCACTCAGAAAAACTTATTCAAAAATCAATTGAAAATATCGCCCGTAAACAAACTATGATTATTATCGCCCACCGCCTCTCTACCGTGGTCAATGCCGACAAAATATTTGTAGTCAAAGACGGCCGCATTGCCGAATCTGGCTCACACGAAGAACTTCTCAAAAACAAAGACGGCATCTACACTGAGCTCCTCCGTCTCCAGGCCGTCGGCGAATTAAAATAATTATTATCAATAAAATCACCCTGCATTTACCGGGTGATTTTATAATTAAAAATACAAATACCAAAAATCAAAATGACAATATAAAATTTAAAATTATACAATTATCTCCCGAAGGGAAATACCATAATTTTACATTTTGATTTTTAAATTTTTATTTTCCCAATATCCCCTTCATCATGCTTTTCCAACCACCATCCCCCCCATTACTTTCACTTTCATACTCGAGCCAAAAATCTTTTGGCTTCATCGCCCTTATACCTTTGTACTCTCCCACCTCAATTAGGTGCATATCATTGGAAATAATATATTCCGCCCCTGCCTCTTCGGCGCAAGCAAAAAATTTATTATCATCGCGATCATATTTCACCACATCTACCCGCCGTCGCACCTCTATCATTTCTATCGCTTGAAAAAACCTATTTGCCAAATCATAATGTTTCTGGTCATTAACAAGCCTCTCCAAAATCAACTGATATTCCCGCCAAATCTTATGCGATGCCACCGCTTGCAGTTCACCACTGATTACTGCCTCAACTATCCGACTGGCATAGCTAAAATTATCACTCCACGCGTCCATCAAAATATTTGTATCAACTACAATTTTCATAAACTAATACAAATTACCAATTAATACAAATATACAAATGATTTCGGGGGCCTTCCTTATGTTTAATCGCCCACTTATATTTTATTTGTATATTTGTAAATATTTGTAATTTGTATTACTCATTTACATTACCTAATTCGCTTGCTTTACTATATCATAAATGCTAATCTAAAATCAACTTGAAATTATACAAATATTATATTATTTGTATATTCGTAATTGATTCGCCCGCCCGCCTCGCTATGCAAGGCATTGCGGGCAGGTAAATTCGTAGTTATTATGAAAATCGGCATCGTCGGTCTCCCCAATGTCGGCAAATCAACTCTTTTTAAAGCCCTAACCAAAAAGCAAGTTGACGCCGCCAATTATCCTTTTTGTACCATCGACCCCAACGTCGGTGTGGTTGCCGTGCCCGACCAGCGCCTGGATGCACTCAATGAACTTTTTCACTCGGAAAAATTTGTCCCTGCCACCATTGAATTTGTTGATATCGCCGGTCTAGTCAAAGACGCTCACCAGGGCGAAGGCTTGGGTAATAAATTTCTCGCACATATCAGAGAGGTTGATGCTATCGCTCATGTTATCAGAAATTTTCACGACGACAATATTATTCATGTCGAAGGCCGTGTCAACCCCACCGAAGATCTCTCCACTATCGCCACCGAGCTGGCTATGGCCGACCTGACTATTGTCGAAAACGCCCTGCACCGTCTCAAAGAAAAGATCAAGGCTGGCGATAAAGAAGCTGCCAAAACAGAACAAATCTTATTATACCTCAAAAAATATTTAGACCAGGGCCAAAAGCCGGATACCTCTGAACTCTCGCCAGACGATTTAAAGTTAATTAAAAGTTTTTCCCTTCTCACTCTGAAGCCAGAACTTTATATTGAAAATATTGACGAGGATCATTTAAATAATTTCACCCCGGCCATCACTAATTCCCTACCTATCTGTGCCAAATTAGAAGCCGAGCTGGCTGAGCTAGATGACGCCGAAGCCAAAAAATATTTAAATGAACTCGGCCTGCCCCAGACTGGTCTAGAACAACTCATCACTGCCAGCTACAAACTCTTGGACTTAATAACTTTCTTCACCGCCGGTCCCAAAGAAGCCCACGCCTGGCCAATAAAAAAAGGCACCAAAGCACCTGCTGCTGCCGGCGAGATCCACACCGACTTTGAAGCCGGTTTCATCCGCGCCGAAATTATCAATTGGCAAGACCTGCTCACTTGCGGCTCCGAAGCCAAAGCCAAGGAAAAAGGTTTGATGCATCTCGAAGGTAAAGACTACATCATGCAAGACGGCGATACTGTCTATTTTCACTTTAATAAATAATCATATATTTTATAAAAATATATGAAAAGATTATTACTAATAATTTTTATTATTATAATATTGATTACATTAATATCAATATTAATTTTTAACTTCCGAGGTCATTTAACAAAAAAATATCAAACCGATCCTCTCTACTGCATCCTAGATGCTGATTGCCAAATATATAACAATCCATGCAAAGATTGTGAGTGCCATCGCATTAAAAATAGATTTAATTCTCAGCCGTTCAGCTGTCGACCAGAGCAATGGCGCTTACCCTATTGTGCCATGCACTGCCCAAATGCCAAAGCAATCTGTCAAAAAAATCAATGCCAGCTTGTCACAAGTATAAAATAATCCCAATTCTATATCATTACTTTATTTTTATCTCCCCCTGCCTCACCACCACCACTTTTTCACCCTCAACTTTTACAATCGTTGAGGGCTTTCTTTTTTTAAGCTTTCCCCCATCAATAATCAAATCCGGCTGAACTTTTCTATCTTTCAGCTGAACTACTACCTCTTTTATACTATAACAATTCTCTTCCCCGCTCACATTAGCACTCGTGGCCGTAATCGGTCGCCCCAGCCCCAAAGCCAATTCTCTGTCCAGTTTATATTTTGAAATCCTCACCGCGCACGTCTTCTGATTTTTTAATAAATAAATCTTCCTTATTTTTGATTTTTGATTTTTGATTTTTAATATAATTGCCAGCCCCTTATATTTTCTCACCAACTCCAATTCTTTCTTGTTCAGCTCAAAAAACTCTTGCATCTGTTCCAAGCTCCCCACAATCAGCGGCAGAAATTTACTAGCCATCCGCCCTTTAATCTTATAAATTTTCTGAATCGCTTTTTTATTCCCCGCGTCTGCCACCAGACCATATGCCGTCTCTGTTGGAACTACCAAAACCCCACCGGCCTTTAATGCCCTAACTGCGATTTCCACCACTTGCTTATCTTTCTTATTTAAAAGTTGAGTCATAATTTTACACTTTGAATTGTCATTTTGATTTTTGATTTTTTAATTTTGAATTTTGACCGGCGTTCCTATCTCTGCCCAATCATACACAAACTTCGCGTCCCCTACTCCCAGTCGAATACAGCCATGCGACGCTGGATGGCCCAAACTCGTCTCCCCTTCTTTTCTGCCATTTGGCCATTCGGGCAATTCATGAATCCCCATAAAACCACTCGGTAAAAATGCCATCCAATAAGGCATCCACAAACTGGCCGTTCTTGACCACGCTCGGGGAAATTTATTATAAATCTGAAATTCCCCAAACGGCGTTTCCATCCCTGGCTTACCACTAGATATCAGCGCTTCCCTTATCATTCTATCATTTTCATACAAGCGCATTTTTTGCTCCGACAAATCTACCTCGATTCTTTTTATTTTATTCACCTCCTCATTTTCCGGTAAACTTGCGGTCCAGGACATCTCCTCGCTCAAGGGTAAAATATTTATTACTTCCAAAAAATCTTCTGGCTGATATTTTTTCTCATTTATTTCCTTGGCCAAAACCGGTGTCAATAATGCCACCGCCAAGCAAAACAATACTGTCAATTTTGTTACCCTCAACCATTTTTTACCCATATCCTCACTTTTTTATTCATAAATTCGTAACCGATTCGTATATTCGTAGATATTTACTTCTTCCGGTAGAATTGCGCCGCCTCTTCCGGCGCCACCGGATTGACGATTAATCTTGAACCGGTTTCTAACCCCGCCCAAATATCCCGCCTCGGGCAAATGCGGATATAAAAATGTTCGTCTTTATCCGTGATTGACTGGTGTAAAAACATATTATAAGGGATTTCTTCCTTGTCTAATTTCATCGTAATCTGTTTTATTAAAAGGGCCATGGAGGCGATTTCGTCTCTGTCCAAAACAGTGATGTTGTCCACGTGCTTCTTGGGCAAAATCCACGCCTCATAAGCATAAATCGAAGCATAGGGAGCAAAGGCCATAGCGTGTTCATCACCAGCGATAAACCGCGGTCCCCTACTCTCTTTTTTCAATAAATCACAATAATAACAATTACCATGTTCAATTCTGTATTCCTGCGCTTTGGTTAATTTGTCAATAATATGCGGCGGCACAAAGCTGGCCGCAAAAATCTGTGAATGTGCGTGCGCCAACGACGCTCCAGCGCTTCCGCCTTGATTCTTAAAAATCAAAACATACTTTATCTTTTTATCTTTGGCTATTTCTTTGGTCCTCGCAATATATGCCTCCATCACAGCGATCAGCTGATCTAGCGGCAAATCGCTCATCTCTTTGCCATGTTCCCTAGTCTCTATCACCACCTCGTGATAACCATAGGCCTTGGGATTATCTGGACTGACAACCGGATAAATATTTTTAATCACTTTCACCAACCATTTCCTCTCGTTGCCTGCCTTATACAGAGCTGGCACTTCGAACTGTACTTCTGGTGAACAAAAAACACAACTGTCTTTTCTTTTCCTGTCCTGACTATGCGGCCGTTTGCTTCTTCCCGGCGCTATAATTACAAATCGATCGTGAATTTTGTCTTCCCTGACTTCTGATTGAATTAATTTATTTTTTGAGGGCATATGTTTATATTTATTTAATTTAAAAATTGAATCATTAAAAATTATTTGGAAATTGGAAATTGGGGCTTGGAAATTGGAAAAAGTGTTCCTGCGTCCCATAATATTCCACCGGCCACCTGGCCACCCAGGCCGCCAACTCCCCGCATCTTCGTAAGTCCCAGTCATTCATCAATCCTTTGATAAACCCCGCCCGATAAGCATCCCCTGCTCCGGTCGGATCCACCACCCTCTTTGGTTTTACTGCCCTTACCTTTATTTCCTTTTCGCCACAATAAATCACTGACCCTTCCGCTCCGTATGTCACTACTAATATCTCCACCATTTGCTTTAGTGTTTTTACCTGCCCGCCATTCGCCTGAGGTGAAGCCACTGGCAGGCGGGTATTTTTATATTTTAATGTTTTAATAATAAGCGCCAGCTCATAATCATTACAAAACAATCCCTTGGCCCCATAAATCAACTCCTTGAGCTGGCCAGCCGTCAAAGCTGGAATTTGCTGACCCGGATCAGCAAAATATTTAATGCCCATTTTCTTATAAGTTCTGGCTGCCCCCAGCATATCATTCACATTCCCCGGCGACACAATCGCCATCTCTATTGGCGCAAATTTTTTTATCAGTGTTGGACTGATGCCCCGCGCTATTCCCATCGTCTCCAAATGCAGAGCCGTGATCTGATTATCGTCTCTATCCGTGATAATATGTGCCGCCGCTGTGTTTTTATTTTTTATTATCTTAATACCCTCTTGGCTGATCCTATTTTTCTCCAGCCATTTTTTATAAGCCCCAAAGTCCTGCCCAGCTTGCGATAATATCACCGGTTCCTCTCCTAATAATTTCAAATTATAGGCGATATTACCGGCTGTCCCGCCAAAATTTACCTTTTCCTTTTCTACCATAAAAGACACTGATAATTTATGAATTTTATCCGGCATGATATGTTCTCCAAACCGCCCGTGAAAATCCAAAATTTTATCATATGCCAATGATCCCGATACTAATATTTTTGATTTGTGATTCATTTTATATTCTTTATTTTAAATGACTCTATCTTCGCTCTTGTTTTATTTACCGAGTCAGCGCTCCAGGCGAGCATTTGGAGTGAGCAGTAGAAAATTCAGGCGAGCGAGGTTGAGAAAATATGTGGGAGCGAAGCCGGGACCCGCATATTTTCCAACGAGCGAGACTAGAATTTTCCTGATCGCTCCGACGCGAGCGTTTTTCTTTCTGTCTACTTTCTTTTTTGAAAAAGAAAGTAGACATAAAAAGATAAAAACAAAATATAAACAATCCTACTAACTCTAATTCCCCACACCCCCCTTCTTATTCTTTAAAATATACGTCATCAGCCCCAAAATTATCGCCACGGCTATAGCCAACAAATATTTAAATAATTCTCCTCCGCTGGAATTATTCCTTGTCTGGCCGCTCGCCTCGGCCTCCGCTCCCAAAACCTTCTCCACTATTTTAATATCTTCTGGAAAACGTGGCAATAATCGATATTCTGTTTGATATTGGGAAACGATTGCTGTTACCTCCAACTGGTCGCCTACACTTATTCCCTCTTTACCAATATTGGTATTTGCTTTCAAATAAACCTTTATTTCTCCTGTCCCATCATCCAGCCACCAGGTTGAACCCTTTATTTCCGTTAATTGCCCCTGAATCTTTACCAAACTGCCTTCATTTTCTTCACCTATGTCCTCAGCCTGAACTGCTATCGGGGCAAGCTGTTCATTCTTAGAAATTACTTTAATATCATTTCTGGTTTTAATCCTTATTCTCCTCTCTCCCTGATAATCGCTCGCTGTCCCTATCACTTCTACTTTATCACCCATTGCCAAATTCGGGAAATCTTTATAATAAGAATAAATCTGTGCCCCCCGCCCGCTCTCTTCCTGAATATAAAATATTGTTTTGCCAAGTAGCCCCGGTTCTACTGTCACTGTCCCGACTATCTTTGTCATCCCACCTGTCGTTTTTCCGCTCGCAGCTGCCGTACTCTGACTTGGCCCCACTACTATATTCGTTGCTCCGGGCGTCAATTTGCTCGTCCAGGCCCAGCTGCTCCCTTTTTCTTCATCGCGTGCGTAGCTCCAGTTTTCATTTGCCTTAGTGTAATTAATCTCCCGGAACACCTTTCCATCTACGCCGGTTAATTTCAAAATACCCCCGGCATTAAATAACACCAATTTTGTTACTTTATCACTCAAAACCAAATAACCATTCTTGGCTATTGTCAAATCATTTGTAATTTTATAGGTCTTGCCTTTATCCACCGCCAAGCTCAGACCTTTTAAGTTGACTTCCCTCTCGCCGCCATTATACAACTCCAGCCACTCGCCCCCGGCGTCTACTCCTTTGGGGTTGGGCATTATTTCATTAATAAAAATATTTTCCAAATTTGTCTCTCTTTGCCCATCCGGAATTATCTCTATCTCTTCACTATAACTATCTTCGCCTCCCAGATCATCTATCACTTTCAAAATTATTTTACTGATTCCTGGTTTCAAAAATCTCACTCCGATCAACGGCGACTGGGTTTCAAAAACCTTATCCTGTTCCTGCCCGGCCACCACCTCGCTGGCAAACTGCCAAATATATTTCACTATTTTCCCATCCGTATCATAGCTTTCTTCTGCATTGATCATTATTACCTCGCCCACTTTTGGTTTTCTGTTTTCTACTTCCAAATAAGCCACTGGCGCGTCATTCTCCGGTGGACATTTATTTTCTGCACCCTCTGTTGGCTCCGCTAGCCACTCAAAACTTCTCCCGCACAAATTGTAACTTTGTCCTTCTGGTGCCTTTACCTTATAGCTTACCTTGGCCACCAACCGCCCGTCTTTGTCGTTCAATTCCAAAAAATCTCCGCCCTCATTATTTAAAATCAAATGCGTCTGTCCTCTTTTCAAAGTCAAAAAAGCTTGCGCTCCTATCTTGGTATTTTTGATAATATATTCTCCAAAATTATCCTTTAATCTCCAACCGTCCAAAATTACCTCTGCCGTCGAGGTATTATGAATCTCCAGCCACTCATTCTCGTCGCTGTCCATCCCATAGGGGTTCGCCAATAATTCACTAATCAATATCTTGTCTTTATAGCTACTCACATTACTTTCTTTTTTTTCCACTGCTTCAGAGCTTCCGCTACTGCTCGAATAGCTGGAACCACCACCCCCGCCGCCAGTTGTTGCTGCCACCGGCTGAGTAATAACATTTTTTTCTCCCCTAGTTGCTGTTGTCGTCCACTCAAATCCACCACTTTCATTTCTCGCCCAGCCATAGTCATCTTCCGCGCTATCGCTATAATTTGTCTGGCTGACGATCACTCCCTTAGGATTCTTCAATGTCACTCCCTCACCGCCGGTATTATTGAGGCTTATTCCCGACACTGCCTTGGGTATCACCAAAAAACCATTAGACTCTATTATGGTTGTAATTGTACTCGTCGCCTGAATAATAAATGATTTGCTATTATCAGCTATCTGCCACGAAGCCAGATCAACAGCTGTTGTCCCACTATTATACAGTTCAATCCATTCATAATCATCACTCTCGCTCGGATTCGGTAATAGTTCATTAATCAAAACATTTTCCGAATAATTCTCTTCTTCACTTTCTTCCCCGCTCTCTTGATTTTCATTGCTCCCTTCCTCAATTGTAATTAAATCCTTTATCTTTTCAAAAGTTGTCTCGCCAATTCCCGGCACTTTCATGATATCCTCTATCTGCACAAATAACCCGTTTTGGTTGCGATAGTCAATAATTGCTTGGGCTTTAGTTGGCCCGATGTCTGGCAAACTATCCAATTCTTCCAGGCCCGCTGTATTAATATTTATTTTGCCATTAGCCCCAAGCCCAGTATCGGCCAACAAAAAAACGCCTACCAAAACAAGCGTCAAAATCAACCAATAATTCTTTTTGAATTTAGTGTTCTTTACCATAGCCCCAATTAACATTTTCCCCACCTATCCATATTATATCATCAAAAAACTCTTTCCCCAAACCGCCATCTTGAAATTATCCGCTGCCTAGGTTAAGATAAACTTTAGTTATGCCGAAGTGGCGGAATTGGTATACGCGCATGCCTTAGGAGCATGTGGGGCAACCCTTGGGAGTTCGAGTCTCCCCTTCGGCAATTCTTTACCAACCAATCTATTTTTGCTAGGATAATTCTATAACTTAAATTGTCTTGCCTTTGAAAATTGTAAATTAAAAATTAATCTCGCGGGTATTGTATAGTGGCTATTACCTCAGCTTTCCAAGCTGATGAGGCGGGTTCGATTCCCGCTACCCGCTCCAAAACCTAATTTATTGTTTATTTACTTTTCGCCCTTAGGGCGATCTGCCTTCACCTTATTACTTTAAAAATCAAAGTAGTGAATCGGCGGGCTTGCTTTAGTGCTTTCATGTTTTCATGATTTATTGTTCCTGCCCAGGTGGCGGAACTGGTAGACGCACAGGACTTAAAATCCTGCGACTTCGGTCATGCGGGTTCGATTCCCGCCCTGGGCACCATTTAGGAAATTGCGAGTTGGAGATACCCGCCTCACTTCGCTCGGCGGTCAAAACGTATTGTATTTTGGGCTCAAAAATAAATTGGCGATTTTGCCTTCGGGGAAAAAATTTTTAATCCAATATAAAAACCTAGAAAAAGCCTAAAATAGGGGCTTTTTCTATTTAGCTGCAGAAGATGAGATACATAGGTAACACCCATAAATTGCCCAAAGTAAAAGTTTTGGGTAAAATCAAAGGTTAATTCTAATGTATTTTATCTTATGAGAAATTACCAGGAACGCGGTTTAATATGTCTTGATCTTTGGC
>JAAZMX010000036.1 GCA_012798565.1 Candidatus Kuenenbacteria bacterium | reverse complement strand
CCGGTGTTTACCGAACCTGAATACCGGATTTCCAGGGAAGGTTTTGTTGCTGATCTTCAGCAGCTTTTACCTTCGGATAAGGATAAATACAACAACATTGCCATAGTGGTTTCCGATAAAACCAGGTTATGCGGTTATCCGGAGTTTGTGCGGACATGGCGTCGGATACGCGGTGCATGAGGATCCTAAGGTGATGAATTTTGGGCAGAAAGGAACTGGCGAAGTATTACGAGAGGGGATGGTATTAGCGGTAGAACCGATGATCGCGGCCGGGCAATATGATTTGGAGACCTTGGATGACGGTTGGACCGCAGTGACGCGCGATCGGTCGCTTTCAGCGCATTATGAAAATACGATTGTGGTGGAGAAGAAGGGGTGTAGGATTTTGACTAAATAGAATTATTTATTAACGAGTTAAAGAGTTAGTGCGTTAGAAAGAAATTATTTTTAAATTAGTAGATAGTTATGAAGAAACAGGGTGCGAGAATTTTGGGTATTGATTATGGCACAAAAAATGTCGGGCTGGCGATTTCTGATCGGGAGCAAAATCAGGCTTTTGTTTATGATACTTTGAAAATGACAGCCAAATTTTGGGAGCAATTGGTAGAAATCTGCGAAAAAGAAAAGATCGATAAGATCGTGGTCGGCTTGCCACTGTCGCTCAAGGGTGAATATACGAAGAAAACGGAGGAGGTGGTTTATTTTGTTGAAGAGTTGGAAAACCAGACCAAACTTTTGGTAGAGACGCAGGATGAGCGCTTGTCGAGTGTGGAGGCGGATAAAACCGGGAGTGGCCATGGAAGAGATGAGGAAGCAGCAAGGATTATTTTGCAGAGCTATTTGGACAGGGAAAAGAATTATATATGAAGAGAATTAAATTAAAAGATATAAGAAAAAATGATCTATTTTATTTTGGTGAAAGGGTTGAGCCATATTTTATCCCATCGTTGACAATAACTGGGATGCAGGATCGGAAAAAATCAATTAAGCTGTTTAATATAAAATCAATTGTTAGGTGGCTTCAGGTTAATGATTATTTTTATCAACTTACCTCCGATTTGCTGGCCATTGAAAAAGAAATAACAAAAAATATAAGGAGATTTGGTGGCCAATATGTTAGTCGTTTGGTTGAGGGATGTCTTGGAGCTGGAAAGATATTACAAAAGAGATCAGTGTTTTTAGGTAAAATGGCGGAATTTTTTACCACAAAAGAAGAGATAATTAGGGCAATTTTAGAATACGAAAAGGTAGTTTTGGATTATACTGTATATTACCAAATAACTTTTTTTGAAGACCCCGTAATGAGGTTGAGCCAGGAAATGGTAAACAAATATGTAAAAGGCGATAAGCTGGCTTGTCAGCAGTTATTAGATTTAATTACTATTTCTTACCGTTTGACCGAGGCGGAAAAGGAGCAGGACGATTTTTTGAGGATAGCTATACGAGACAAGAACAGAAGAAAAGAATTAGTAGAAAAGCATGCAAAAAAATATGGCTGGTTGTCCATCCGATATTTTATAGGAGACGCCTGGACAGCCAAAGATGTATTGGGTAGACTCCGGGGGATTAGTAAGAAGGAGGCTGAAATTCAACTTAGAAATAAATTGGTTATTCGTGAACAGAATAAGAAGATGATAAGTCAAACAATCGCAGGATTTAATATTGAAGACAGGAGGATAATAAAACAGGTCCGACAATTAGTTTTTTTGAGAACACAAAGAGTAGATTTTTTAAATGAAACGGCGTATCATATTAGGCCACTATTAAATAGGATTGCTCGCGAATTGGGGGTTGTCTATAATGATTTATTACATTTAAATATTAGGGAGATTGCTCTGGCGCTAAGAGGGGAGATAAATTATTTAGAGTTAATTAAAAGACGTAAAAGCAATTTTATTATTTACTACGACATTGGCGGGCGTGAAATTTTATCAGGCTTAGAAGTTCCACGATTTTTGAAGAGCCATTCCTTTCTTAAAAACAAAATTCGGAAGGCTGCAAATTTTGTTGGACAAGTTGGCTATTATGGAAAAACCCAGGGCGTAGTGAGGTTACTCAAAAAAAATGCTGATGTTGCCAAAGTGAAAAGGGGCGATATTGTTGTAACTAATATGACAACTTTAAATTATCTTCCGGCCTTGGAAAAGGCGGTAGCTTTTGTGACTGATGAGGGTGGTATAACCTGCCACGCAGCTATAATCGCAAGGGAAATGAAAAAACCTTGTATTATTGGTACAAAAATAGCCACCAAGGTATTGCATGATGGTGATTATATAGAGGTAGACGCAAACAATGGGGTTGTAACTATTATGAAAAGTGGGAATAAATAAAACTAGAATTGGCACAGGGTTAAATTTTAAAATTAAAACATTGTAAAATTGTTTAAGAATTGAAAATTAAAAATTGAAAATTGATTAGTTATGTCAACAACTTTGCAAATTATTATTTTAGTGATTCTGGCTGGGGGATTTGGGCTGGTTTTATTCGTGTTAATGAAAAATAACAAACCCGGCGAACACAAAGAAGAATTATTTAGAATGAAGGAAGAGATGGGCGAGATGATGAGGAAAGAGATTGGGCAGATCCGCGAGGAGATGAAGGGCAGTTTGGAAAAAAATATTGATTTTATTCAAAAGCAGTCATTCAGCACCAGCCGGATTGTGCAGGATGTGACGAGTAAGCTGGAAAAATTGGAAGCGACGAACAAGCAGGTGATCAGCTTTACTGACCAGCTGCAAAATTTGGAGCGGGTTTTGACCAACTCCAAAAATCGCGGGTCTTTGGGCGAGGCGAGCCTAGAATTGATTTTGAGTAATATTTTGCCGCCACAGAGTTATGAGATGCAATATAAATTTAAGAACGGCGAAGCGGTGGACGCGGTGGTAAAGATAAAAGATAAATTATTACCAGTGGATGCCAAATTTTCGCTGGAAAATTATCGACGGATTTTGAATGAGGCGAGCGAGGCAAGAAAGAGAGAGTTGGAAAAGGAATTTAAAAATGATCTGAAGAAGAGAATTGACGAAACAGCAAAATATATCCGACCGACCGAAGAGACGCTAGACTTCGCTTTTATGTTTATTCCGGCTGAGGGGATCTATTATGATTTGTTAATCAACGAAGTTGGAGCCGTTAAGGTGGATACCGGCGGACTGATTGATTATGCTTTCAAGGAGAAAAAAGTGATTATTGTTTCACCGACGACGTTTGCGGCTTATTTACAAACTGTTTTACAAGGTTTACGCGCTTTACAAATTGAAGAGTCAGCCAAGGAAATTAGAAAGAGGGTGGAAGAGCTGGGTCGGCATTACACCAGCTTTGATGAGTATATGAAGAAATTGGGTAATAGTTTGGGAACGACAATTAATAATTACAATACCGCTTACAAGGAATTGAACAAGATAGATAAGGACGTGGTAAAAATCACAGAAGGGGAAAAAAGGATAGAACCCCTGGCTTTGGAGAAACCAAATTTGGAGCAAGATGAACAGGATTTGGGGAAAAGTATTTGACAGAATAAATAATTTGTTGTGTTATTTGAGTGATTTGGGGCTCAATATTTTGTGTTTTGGTAAAAAAATACCCTTGACCAGTTCAAGAAAACAGTTTAGAATAAAGTTGAAAATTGTGGAAAAATAAGCTTGAAAGTCGGCTTTCCTGCAAGGGGGCTATTTATTTTTTAAAAAAAAGACAATGAGTGATGATGGAACACAAGGTAAAATAAGTGAAGCGAACAAGAAAGAAACAACAAATATTCACAAACAAAAAGCAGACGGTATGGCTTTGGTGGCCAATTTGATAGCTATTATGGCCATGCCGATTATAATTTTTACATTGTTGGGTAAATATTTGGATAATTTATTACATAAAAGATTTTTATTCATTTTATTGGGCGGAGCTTTTGGTATTGGTCTGGGTATGCATTTTGTTTATAAGCGGGCCGAAGTAATCAGAGACGATCTTTACGGCAAAAAATAAATTTTATTATTTATGCATTTGAGTTTGGCGGCAGAACCGGTTTTCCATATCGGGGATTTCCCGGTGACCAATTCTATTATCAATACGTGGATAGCCATAGTGGTGATCGTGCTTTTTGTAGTAATTTTAAGGGTGAAAAAAATAACTTTGGTGCCCAAGGGAGCCCAAAATTTTGGAGAGTATCTGATAGAATTTTTGCTTGGCTTTATTGACGGTGTGACGCACAGCCGCAAGAAATCAGAAAAATTTTTGCCGATTGTGGCTACGATTTTTATCTTTGTTCTGATTTTGAATTGGATGGGACAACTCCCCGGAACAGGATCAATCGGTTTGTGGAAAGTAAAAGAGGGGGCAAAGGTATTGGTACCATTTCTTCGACCGGGGACGAGTGATTTGAACACCACCTTGGCTTTGGCAGTATTTGCGGTGATCAGCACGCATATTTTTGGGATAATTACTATTGGGTTTTTCAAGCACGTAAATAAGTTTTTTAATTTTGCAGGATTAGTAAAAGCTTTTAAGACGCTCAACCCAGTAAAGATATTCACCGGCATTGTGAATTTTTTTATTGGTTTGATCGAGGTATTTTCAGAAATAGCCAAGACGGTTTCTCTATCTTTGCGGTTGTTTGGAAATATTTTTGCCGGTGAAGTGCTTTTGACGGTGATGGCTTCGCTCATGGCCTATATCGTGCCGATTCCTTTTATGTTTTTAGAGTTATTGGTGGGAGTAGTCCAGGCGACGATTTTTGCCATGTTGACTCTGGTTTTTATGGAGGTAGCGACCCATGGCGCGCATTAATTATTTTAATTATTAATTGACCTATTAGGACTTTAAATTTTTTACATCAGACGTAATGGCTCAGTCGTCCGAGCTAGTCTTAATAGAAAAAGGTCAAAATATGGAAGTGGAAGTAGTGAAAATTGTGGCTAAAGCGGCCACGATGGCTTTGGGAGGAATTTTCCCAGCTTTGGCTATCGGCAAGATAGTTTCCAAGGCGATGGAAGCCATTGGTCGCAATCCAGAGGCCGGCGACAAATTATTTGTCCCGATGCTTTTGGGTGCGGCTTTCTCCGAAGCAATCGCCATTTATGCTTTGGTGGTCGTCTTCACTCTCTAAAAAGAGGGTGCCGCTTTCTTTTTTAAGAAAGCGGCAGACAAGAAAATAATTCAAAAGTCTCCGCCGAGCGCCACAGAGATAGTACATATTTGTGGAAGGCGGATCAGCCTAAGGCTGAAAAGGGTAAATGGCAAAAGAAAGGAAGGAAGAATTATTTTATTGTCTGCCAAATAAATTTATTTTATATGATGATTCACTTGATTAACATCGCTCAAGCGGCCGAAGAAGCCAATCATAATCAATCATTGACGCAGGTGCTGGGTATAGATTGGAAGTTGTTTCTCGCCCAGCTGATCAATTTTGGGTTGGTACTTTTTGTTTTGTGGAAATGGGTTTACAAACCACTTGTCAAGACATTAAATGAGCGTAGCAAGAAAATAGAAAAAGGTCTGAAGGAAGCCAAAGAAATCGAAGAGCGTTTGATGGCAACCAAAGAACAGCAAGAAGAACTTTTGACCGAAGCCAGGACAGAAGCGGCAGTGATTTTGGAGAGAGCGGAAAAAGAAGCCGGAGAAAACAAGAGCAAAATGATTCAGGAAGCGGAAGAGCGGATTAATAAACAGTTGGAGATGGCCCGGCAGCGACTAGCCGAAGACAAGGATAAAATTGCCAAGGAAATAAAGACGGAAGTGGCGGAATTGGTGGGCCAAGCTTTGCAAAAAATTATTCCCGAACAGCTGGGAGAGAAGGCTGACAAGAAAATTATCAAAAGAATATTAGATCAGAATGAAAGTTAAATTAAACGAATACGCGCAATTGCTTTACGCGTTATTAACAGAGGAAAGAAATAAAAACAAGAAATCGGAGCAACTCTTGTACGGTTTTTTGTGTTTAGTTGACAGTCAGGGAGATCTGGGCAAGATAGAAAATATTATCAGGTCATTTGAGATTTATTGTCAGAAAAAAGAGGAGACGCTGGCAGCCGAAGTGGTGACAGCAAGGCGGCTCGATGAGGAAACATTGCGGACGATAAAAGATTATTTGAAAAAAACAAAACCGGAGATTAAAAATTGGGAAATAAAAGAAACAGTTGAGCCGGCGGTTTTGGGCGGAGTGAAGATATTGACGGAAGATTTGTTTTTGGACGGAACAATTAAAAAGCAAATTATTAATTTAAAAAATAGTTTAATACAGTAATCTAATAGTTTTATGAAAATAAACAAAGAAGAAATATTAAAAGAATTGCGTCAACAGTTGGCTGATTTTCGGGCCGAGACCCAAGAAGAGCAAGTGGGGCGAGTGATGGAAGTGGGTGATGGTATAGTCCGCTTGACCGGCTTGAATCAGGTGAAGATGTCGGAAATGATTGAATTTAGGAAGAATAATCAGGAAGCGGTTTTGGGGGTGGCCTTGAATCTTAATGAAGGAACAGTCGGAGCCATGATCTTGGGTGAAGCCAACGCGATTCAAGAGGGCGACTTGGCTTATGCAACGGGTAAAATTTTGGAAGTGCCAGTGGGAGACAAGATGATTGGCCGAGTAGTCAACCCTTTGGGTCAAGCAGTGGATGGCAAGGGGGCAATTAAGAGTGATACTTTTTATCCGGTGGAAAAAATTGCTCCAGGGGTGATCACCAGACAATCAGTGAATAAACCTATCCAGACCGGATTAAAAGCAATAGACGCCCTGATACCAATTGGTCGCGGTCAAAGAGAATTAATTATCGGCGATCGACAGACGGGAAAAACCGCCATTGCTATTGATACGATTATCAATCAACGGGACAAGGGAGTTATTTGTATTTATGTGGCGATTGGTCAAAAAGAGTCCAAGGTAGCCAAAATTGTAGCCGAACTCCAGAGCCGTGGGGCAATGGATAATACTATAGTGGTGGTAGCCGGCGCTTCAGACCCAGCCTCATTGTCATATATCGCGCCATACGCTGGTTGCGCTATGGGCGAATATTTCATGGATAAAGGCAAAGATGTTTTGGTTGTTTATGACGATTTGTCCAAACACGCTTGGGCGTATCGCGAGATTTCATTATTGCTGCGCCGGCCACCGGGCCGCGAGGCTTACCCGGGTGATATTTTTTATTTACATTCTAGGCTTTTGGAGCGTTCGGCCAAATTGAATGCTGATTTTGGTGGTGGCTCATTGACGGCTTTGCCGATTATCGAAACTCAAGCTGGTGATGTTTCTGCTTATATCCCTACTAACGTAATTTCTATTACAGATGGCCAGATTTATTTGGAATCTGATTTGTTTTATCAAGGCGTGCGGCCGGCCTTGAATATTGGTTTATCAGTGTCGCGGGTTGGTTCGGCAGCTCAAATTAAGGCCATGAAACAGGTCGCTGGTAAATTACGCATTGACTTGGCGCAATTTAGAGAATTGGAAGCTTTTGCCCAATTCAGTTCGGACTTGGACGTGGAGACCAAGAAAAGATTGGAACTGGGCAAACGGTTGTCGGAAATATTAAAGCAAGGGCAATACGAACCAATGCCGGTAGTGGAACAGGTGGTTGTTTTATACGCGGCGGTCAATGGTTTGATCAATGAGATATCAGTAGAAAAAATCAAAGAATGGGAAGCGGGTTTTGTCAAATATTGTAATAATAATTATAAAAAAGAAATGTCTGGGCTAACAGAGCCTGAGGGTTTCACTGATAAGATAAAAGAAGCATTAAATAAAGCCGTAACGGAATTTAATAAGACTTTTCAGAAATAATTTAAGTTTATATGGCTCAAGCGTCACGTGAAATAAAAAGAAGAATAAGATCGATTAAAAGCACCGGTAAAATCACCAAGGCGATGGAGATGGTTTCGGCTGTTAAAATGCGCAAGGCTGTGGATCATATGCTTGCCAGCCGCAGTTATGCCAATTTGGCCTGGGAGATTGTGAGCGATTTGTCAAAGAGAACGAATAGAGCGCACCATGACTTATTGCGGGAAAGGCCGGTAAAAAAAATAGCGGTAGTTTTGATAGCGTCAAACCGCGGTTTGTGCGGATCTTTTAACACCCAAATAGTAGCCAGCGCATATAAATATGCTTTGGAGCAGTCTTCTGGCGAGAAGCCGAGAATAGAATTTATACTGTTGGGAAAAAAATCAAAGGATATTGTTTGGAAATACAAGCAGGAAGCAGTGGCAGAGTTTGAAAAACCTGACGTGACACTTAAGGTGGAAGAGATTTATGCTTTATCAAAAATGGTGATTGACGGTTATCGGGAAAAAAAATATGATCGAGTGATTTTGGCTTATACTGATTATATTTCATCACTGAAACAAACAGCAAGGATTAAACAGCTTTTACCTATAACGAAAGAGAGGGATGTCGCCTTGGGCGCAGTGGGAGAGACTGACAGCAAGAGCACGGAAACACCCGAAGATTTGCGGGAATATTTATTTGAGCCAAACGCTGAAAGCGTTTTAGAAAAAACATTGCCGAGGTTAATAGAAACCCAGATTTATCAGGCCGTTTTGGAATCTGACGCTTCGGAACATTCAGCCAGGATGGTGGCGATGAAAAATGCGACTGAGGCGGCCCATGATCTGATTGGTGATCTTACCTTGGCTTATAACCAGGCAAGACAGGCTGGCATTACCCAAGAAATCGCTGAAATTTCTGGCACCAAAGCGGCCATGAGCAGCGCAGATTAATTTAAATATTAATTTATTATAAATAGATAACTTATAAAATATGAGCAAAGAGATAAAAACAGAAAAAAAGATTCATACGGGCTTGGTGGCTCAGGTCATCGGTCCGGTGGTGGATATCAGATTTGAGGACGGAGTTTTGCCGGAAATTTATCATGCTTTGACGGTAGAGATGGATAAGCAGAAATTATTTTTGGAGGTGCAGCAACATGTGGGTAATAATATGGTACGTTGCGTAGCTATGGGTTCGACTGACGGTTTGGCCAGGGGAATGTCGGTAGTGAATACTGGTGAGCAAATTCTAGTGCCGGTAGGTAAGGAAACTCTGGGCAGAATGTTCAATTTGCTTGGAGAAACAATTGATGGCGTTAAAGACAAAGTGGTAACAAAGGAGAAATATCCGATTCATCGGAGCGCGCCAAAATTTACCGAACAGTCAACGAAGACAGAAATTTTTGAGACCGGTATCAAGGTTATCGACTTGATTGCGCCGTTTGTCAAAGGCGGGAAAGTCGGTTTGTTCGGCGGTGCTGGCGTGGGCAAGACAGTTGTAATTCAAGAATTAATCCGTAATATCGCCCAGGAACATGGCGGTCGCTCAGTTTTTGCGGGGGTGGGGGAGAGATCGCGCGAGGGAAACGATCTTTATCACGAGATGAAAGGCTCGGGCGTTTTGGATAAAACAACTTTGGTATTTGGACAGATGAATGAACCGCCTGGCTGTCGCGCCAGAGTTGCTTTGAGCGCTTTGACGATGGCGGAATATTTTCGTGATGCTGAATCACAAGACGTGCTTTTGTTTATTGATAATATTTTCCGTTTTACTCAAGCTGGTTCGGAAGTATCAGCTTTGCTTGGCCGAATCCCCTCGGCCGTAGGTTATCAGCCGACTTTGGCCACGGAAATGGGAGAACTACAAGAGAGAATTACTTCCACGGATAAGGGTTCAATCACTTCAGTTCAAGCGATTTATGTGCCAGCTGACGACCTGACTGATCCGGCACCGGCGACGGCTTTCTCTCATCTGGATTCTAGAGTGGTTTTGACTAGGTCTTTGGCCGAGCTCGGTCTTTATCCGGCAGTCGATCCTCTGGATTCTAGCTCTACGATTTTGGATCCAAAAATTGTTGGCGAGGAACATTATCAGGTGGCACGCGATGTGCAGAAAGTGTTACAACGTTATAAAGACCTGCAAGATATCATTGCTATTTTGGGTATGGAAGAATTATCTGATGCGGACAAGCTGGCGGTGGCCAGAGCTAGGAAAATTCAAAGATTTTTGTCCCAACCTTTCTTTGTGGGAGAAACATTTACTGGCGTACCAGGGAAATACGTGTCGCTCAAAGAAACAATCCGCGGATTTAGAGAAATTTTAGAGGGCAAACATGATGACAAACCAGAACAGGCGTTTTTCATGAAGGGAAGCATTGATGAGGTAAAGTAACCACGTAGCATACGCGGAAACCAGAGAGATATAGAATTGACGCAGAAGTTTTAATGATTGATTGTTTTGTCAGCAAATTATTTCATTGCTAATTTTATTTTATGAATGAGAATAAGAAAATACATTTTGAAATAACCACGCCGGAAAGGGTAGTTTTTAGTGATGAAGTCGATAGCGTGAGTCTGCCGACCAAGATGGGACAAATTACAGTTTTGCCTAATCATATTCCTTTGATATCGTCTATAGAATCTGGCGAGGTTATTACTAGAAAAGAGGGAAAAGAGAACTATTTGGCGATTTCTGGGGGATTGGCAGAAGTAAAAGGAGATAATCAGGTGGTGGTTTTGGCCGACACCGCAGAGCATTTTGAGGAAATTGATGAAGCAAGAGCGGAAGAGGCCAGAAAGCGAGCAGAAGATTTGTTAAAAGAAAAGAGAGAAGACGCTGAAGATTACGCGGCGGTGGCGGCTAAATTGCAGAGAGAATTGGCCAGACTCCGAGTGGCGAGAAGACACCGAAGCCAGAAGGGAACAGTAATTGACAATTAAAGACTAAGTTTTTTAGAAGCAGTTAACATGAAGTTTAACTGCTTTTTATTTTTATTTAAAAAAGTGCTAAAATAAAGGTGTGGAAAAGACTGGACCAAAAGGGTCGAGGAAATTTTAGATTAGGAAAAATGAACGAGGAAAACGTAGATAAAAACAGCCAAAAATTATTTGGCGACGAACTACAACAGGAATTGGAGAAATTGTCCTGGGAGTTTTTGCTGAAAGAAAAAGAAGAAAAGGAAAAGATGATTTTGGAGCAGACGGTGAAAGTACAAGAAAAAAAAGAAGAGGATGTTAGTGATTATTATAGTGGTTATAAACCAAGAGAGATGAGCCAAAATTTTGATTTTTGGCATAGAGATGATGAGGCGAACATTAATAGCTATCAACGTGATTCAGGTATTATTTTTAATGAGGAGAAACTGCAAGCGCAAAAAATAATAGAATGGACCAAGGCGCCAAAATTGCGGGAGACAAAATGGAATTTATTTTGGCTGGCCATGGGCAAGATATTTCTCTGGCCATTCAGGGCGGTTTTGGCCATAGCGGTTGGGACAACCACAGTGGTAGGCAAATCAGTAATTGGAATAGCTGATTTGGTCTATCAGTTTATTAAAGGAGTAATAATTTTGTTTCAGGCTATAGGTAAAGCTTTTTATGCTATTTTTGTTTATCTTTTTGGTGATTTGAGCTGGCTACTAACAAAGGAGAAAGAGCTGGAGCCGGTGGCAGTGGTGAATGAAGAGATCGAAATGGTGTCCAGGGGCAGTATTGGTTATAGACGATTTCGGCCGGTGTTGGCTTTTGCGAGCGTGGCATTGCTTTTAATTTTACCACTGCAGGGTTATTTATTTTATCAAAAGGCAGAGCAGGTCAAGGGCGAGGTGCTGGGCGCTTCAGAATCAGGTATAGGCCATTTAGCAAGCATAGGAACGGTCGCCAAGGATTTTAATTTAGACGAAGTGGATAAGGAATTTATTTTGGCGGGGCAGGAATTCGCCAGCGCTCAGGCAAGATTTAAAGAATTGGGATTGGCGGCCAACGGGGCTTCAGTTTTAGTGCCTGACGTTAAGGCTGGTAAACAGCTTTTGGAGGTGGCGATAAGATCAGCGGAGATTGGGCGGCTTTTGGTGGAAACAGGCAAGGCGCTTGGTAATATGGCCGGACAAGTTGATTACCAACAAGTAAAAACAGCAATGGAGGGGGATACATTAAAGGTGGAGAATAAAACAGAGGCGTCAATTGATTGGCAACAATTAAATAAAAATTTAGACGAAGCACTTATCAAAGCCAGGGAGGTGGGGGTAATTTTGCAGGAGGTTGATTTAGAAAATACTAAATTGGTTGATTATAAGGGACAGATTGAAGAGGCGAGAAACCAGATGCCAATAATAGTCAGCTGGCTGGAAAGTTATCAGGATCTAACTAAATTAGCCACAGAGGTGCTTGGCGTGGATGAACCGCGGAGATGGTTATTTGTTTTTCAAAATAATACAGAGATACGACCAACTGGCGGGTTTATGGGTTCTTACGCGGTGGTAGATATTGACCAGGGGAAAATAAAAAAGATTGAAGTACCGGGCGGCGGGTTTTATGATTTAAAAGGATCATTGGCAGCAATGGTTGACGCGCCATATCCATTTCACGTCTTTTCGCCAATCTGGCAACCGTGGAATGCCAACTGGTTTCCAGACTGGCCAGCTTCGGCTGAAAAAATAATGTGGTTTTATAATAAATCTGGGGGTCCTAGTGTGGACGGCGTGATTAGCTTTACACCCGATGTTTTGACAGACTTATTGAAATTAACCGGGGCAATCACAATGCCGGAATACGGGGTGACGGTAGACAGTGATAATTTCACTCGCACGGCTCAGATAGAGGTAGAATTTAATTATAATAAAGAGGAAAATAAGCCGAAGAAATTCATCGGCGATTTGTTGCCCAAGGTCATGGAAAAAACCATGTCTTTGACGGGCGAGAGCAAGATGCGCGCCTGGGAACAAATATTCACCTCGTTGGAACAAAAGGCTATTTTGATTTATCTAAAAAAAGCGAATAATCAGGAAGCGGTAGACAGATTGGGTTGGTCTGGCAAGGTAAAACAATATGATAAGGATTATTTGTCGGTTATTCATACTAATATTGCCGGAGGAAAAACTGATATGGTGGTGAGTAATAAGATTGAACATCAAGTAGAGATTTTGTCTGACGGTCAGATCGTGGATACGGTTATTTTGACCAAAGAACACAAGGGGTTGGCGGGTGATGTTTTTGAGGGTCAAATAAATATTGATTATGTCCGTTTTTATGTGCCGCAGGGAAGCAAGCTCTTATCGGCGGTTGGTTTTGACAGCTTGCCGGCAGGGCGCCAGTTTTTGACGGCGACAAGCGGGGTAGAGGCGGATCCCGATTTGACCAGATGGGAAAAAAATACCTTGATTGACCAAGAGACAGGGGTGAGAATAACAGAAGAATTCGGTAAAACATCTTTTGGCAGCTGGTTTATTGTGGAGCCGGGGCAAACCAAAAGGGTGACATTAAAATATTTATTACCATGGAGGTTGGGTGAGGGGAATAGTGGCGAGCCAGAAGGAAAAGATAATATTTGGGAGTTGCTAAAAAAGTATTTTGGCAAACAAGAAGCGAATAACGTAAAGAACAAAGAGAGTTTTATTTATGGTTTACTAGTACAAAAACAGGCTGGAAGTGCTAGTGACCAATATAGTGGGGCGTTGAAGCTCGAAGGGCGTTGGCTTATAGAAGAATATTTGCCCGCTGAAGGGATAGTTAGTGAAAATAATGGCTCTCTTGGCATAAAATGGAATTTAGAAACAGATAAATATTATGGGTTGATGATAAAGGAAAAATAGTTTTATGTGGGAAAAATTAGATAAGCAGCTAGAAGTTTGGAATGTAAAAATACAAAAAACAAAAGACGGGTGGCTAAAGCGACCCTTGTTTTATTTGCATAAGCTGGGGTTAACCGGAAATATAATAAGCACGGCCAAGGTAGCTTTGGCGGTAATTGCACTTGGGGTGGTAAAGTATTCATTGCCGGGCGCGGTGGTTATTTTTTTATCCAGTTACATTTTTGATGTTTTTGACGGATCGTTAGCCCGATATAGCGGTCAAAATTCAGATCGAGGCAAATTTATTGACGTGCTGACTGATCAGGCGGTTTATACTTTGGCAGTTTTGGCGATGATCAGGATCGATCTTTTGAACGTTAAGGCTCTGGCTTATAATTTATTGGCAGTGCCAGTGGTTTATTTATTGGTTATAATTCAGAGAAATGAAAATCGGCCGAGTGACTGGCTGATAAAGCCAGTGGCTAAATTAAATTATTATAAATCGCCATTGTATGCGGCGGCGGTAGGATTGGTGGCGGGCTGGTTTAGCTTTGGGTTTGCTAACGGCGTTTTATATGTGAGCAACGTGGCGGTTACTTTGCATATTATTTACGCTTATATAATAATTGTCAGTAAACATGATTTCAAGAAAGGGGAAAAGTGCTGATAAGAAATAAAGAATAAAAAACAGATAAAATTGATTTTTTTGTCTGTTTTTTATTTTGGCTAAAATTAGTTAAAATTTTTGGTTAAGTAGATATTTTTTGTTGTTTTCTATTGACAAGATTTTATATATATGTTATAATATTTTGAATTGACAATAAAATAGCTAGAACAGAGTTAAATTAAGTAATTTGGAGGTTTAAATATTAGTTACTGGTTATAATTTGGTTTCGACTGGATTTAACCAGCTGATTAGTATTTTTAGTAATAAAGCTTTTAGCTTACATTACACCTTTTTATAGTCATGCTATTATCCATGGTTAATAATCCACCCATGGTGGACTTTAACCTCCAAATTATTTAATTTAATCAAATCCCTTTGGCCAAAATTGGTCAAAGGGATTTTTGACTCTTGCCGAGTTTTGTTTTTGGCGTTATAATATTTAGGGTTAAAATTTAATATTTTAAGTCAGAAGGCTGCCGATTAAAAAACGGGCTCAGAAATCAATGTCCGACACATCTCGGATTAAACTCAAAGAATTTCTGAGCCCTGGAAAAGATCGGCAGCCTTTTGATATTTTGATTTAGAATTAATCATGCCTTATTGGGTTTGACAGAATTTTGGGAGGTGATATATTTAAATTAGCACTCAGACTTGACGAGTGCTAAACGGTGCGATATAATATATTTGAGTAAAAAAATTTTAATTTATGAACGATAGACAAAAAGAATTATTCCAAAATATTGTGCGCGAGTATGTTGAGTCAGCCAGAGCAGTTGGTTCCGAGTTTTTGGCGGAAAAATATGATCTAGGAGTGTCATCGGCCACGATCAGAAATGACATGGTGGAGCTGGAGGACGCCGGTTTGATTTATCAACCCCACACCTCGGCCGGTCGGGTACCGACAGAAAGAGGGTTTAATTATTTTATTAAAAATTATTTATCAAACGAAGGAAAGATTAGTGAAAAGGATAAAAATTTGATTAAGAAAGCAAAGCAAAATGCAGGCAAGATGACAGAAAACATCGGGCCCAAAAATGTAGTAAAAGTTTTGGCAGAATTATCCGAAGTGGCGGCCGTTTATTGTTTGGGCAGACACAATACTTATTATACCGGCTTGTCTAATCTTTTGACCCAACCAGAATTTTATAATTTTAATTTAGTTCAAAATATTGCTGCGGTGGCGGACAATATTGATGAGGTGGTAGACAGGATTTTTGATCAGATCGAAGAAACAGAAATCAGGATAGGCAAGGAAAATCATTTTTCACCGATGTGTGCCAGTATTTTTACCAAAAAAGACGGCCAAGTATTGGGTTTGATTGGTCCAATGCGTATGAATTATGAGAGAAATTTGGGTTTGATAAACTTTGCTAAAGAATTATTAAATTAAGAAAAAAAGAAAAAATATGTTGACAAAAAAAGACGAACAGTTGGATGAGACACAAGCTGAAGAGCAAATAACTGGAGAACAAGAACAGAATAAAACAGAGAGCAAGTGCGCAGAGTATCTGGCTGGATGGAAAAGAGCGCAGGCCGATTATTTAAACTTACAGAAGACCACAGAAAGAGAAAAGGCAGAATGGATAAAATTTGCCAATCAGGGACTTTTGACAGAATTATTGCCGATTTATGATCATTTGAAGCTGGCGATGAAACACGTGCCTGAAGAAAAAAAGAAAGAAAGTTGGATAGTAGGAGTAGAAAATATTAAAAATCAATTTGGTAAATTTTTGGCCGAAAATGGAGTAGAAGAGATAAAAACAGTGGGGGAAGATTTTAATCCAGAAGAGCATGAAGCTGTCGCAGCGGAAAACGCGAAAAACGAAGAGCATAAGGGTAAAATTAAAGAGGAATTGCGTGGCGGTTATAAATTATATGGCAAGGTGCTATATCCGGCTCGAGTGACGGTAGAATAAATTTGATTATTATTAATTTGCTATTTTGACCAGAGCGTCAAGAGCAAAAACAGAGGATATTATGTCAATTATAAAATGGACGCCGATGCTTGATCCGTTTAACGAGATGGAGCGTTGGCTAGATTGGCCGACTGGCAGCATGGCCAGTTTCGCGCCTGCGGTTGATGTCTGGGAGGACGAGAACAGTGTTTATGTAGAAACACCACTTCCCGGCGTTAATCCAGAGCAGGTCAATATTTCGATTGAAAATGACGTACTGACGATTGAAGGCGCCAGCGAAAAGAAGACTGAAGTCGAGGAAAAGAATTATTATCGTAAAGAGGTACGCTCTGGATCGTTTCACCGGGCAGTGGCTCTGCCGTCAAGTGTGAAAAGCGACGAAGCCAAAGCAGAATACGAGAAAGGTATTTTGAAAATTACCGTGCCAAAAGAGGAAAGAGCCAAGCCGAAAAAGGTAAAGGTAGAGGTGAAGAAGTAACGTTGGTTGAAATTTATCCCGACCCCGATTAATATCGGGGAGGGATCCCGTGAGAGTTAAGAGATTAATTTTTGCGGGATCCCTTGGGGATTTTATAAATTTATTTATTATTAATTATTCAGAGCGAAGTGATAGGCTGATGGAATCTTTCGATTCGTCGCAGTAGCTCCTCGCTTGGGATAAACTTTATAAAAAATATATGGCAAAAATATTAGGTATTGATCTTGGGACAACTAATTCTTGCATGGCGATCATGGAAGGCGGAGCCCCAAAAATTTTGGAAAATAAAGAAGGCAATCGTACCACGCCGTCGATTGTGGCGATTAATAAGACCGGGGAAAGACTGGTCGGTCTTTTGGCTAAGCGCCAGGCGGTAACTAACCCGACGAATACCTTGTTTTCTATCAAGCGTTTAATTGGCCGTCGTTTTGAAGATGAAGAGGTGCAGAGAGATTTGAAATCAACACCTTTTAAAATCAAACAATCTGGCGCAGGCGTAAAAGTAGAAATGTCTGGTAAAGACTATACGCCGCAAGAAATTTCGGCCATGGTTTTGGGGAAGCTCAAAGCGGATGCTGAAGAAAAGTTGGGCGAAAAAATAACTGAAGCGGTAATTACCGTACCGGCTTATTTTGATGACGCACAAAGACAAGCAACCAAGGAAGCGGGCGAAATTGCCGGTTTGACGGTGAAAAGAATTATCAACGAGCCGACCGCGGCGGCTTTGGCTTATGGTTTTGAAAAAAAACAAGGCCAGCAGATCGCGGTTTATGATTTGGGTGGCGGAACTTTTGATATTTCCGTTTTGGATGTGGCGGCCGATACCGTGGAAGTCAAATCAACCAACGGCGACACGCATTTGGGCGGTGATGATTTTGATCAAAGAATAATGGGTTGGATTTTGGAGGAATTTAAAAAACAAGAAGGTATTGATTTATCAAAAGACCCGATGGCTTTGCAGAGAGTCAAAGAAGCGGCGGAAAAGGCGAAGATTGAATTATCCACAGCCCAGGAAACAGAAATTAACCAGCCGTTTATTACCTCGGGTGCTGATGGCCCAAAACATATGTTGATTAAAATGAGCCGGGCCAAGCTAGAGGAATTGGTGGGAGATTTAGTAGAAAAAACCCTAGAACCAACCAAAAAAGCTTTGGCTGATGCTGGTTTTAAAGCGAGTGATATCGAAGAAGTGGTTTTGGTTGGCGGTATGACTAGAATGCCCTTAGTACAGCAGACAGTGGAGAAATTTTTTGGTAAAAAACCAAATATGAGCGTGAATCCGGACGAAGTAGTGGCGGCTGGCGCGGCAGTGCAAGCAGGAGTACTGCAAGGCGATGTAAAAGATGTGTTGCTTTTGGATGTGACGCCATTGACGCTGGGGATTGAAACTTTGGGCAGCGTAGCGACGCCTTTGATTGAGAGAAATACGACAATTCCGACTTCCAAGTCGCAAGTATTTTCCACCGCAGCTGATAATCAGCCATCGGTAGAAATCCATGTCCTGCAAGGCGAGCGGCCGATGGCGGCGGATAATAAAACTTTGGGTAGATTTATTTTGGACGGTATTCCGCCAGCACCAAGAGGCATTCCGCAGATTGAAGTGACTTTTGATATTGATGCCAATGGCATTTTGAATGTCAAAGCAAAAGATAGAGCCACAGGCAAGGAACAGCATATTACTATTACCGCTTCAACTGGCTTGTCTAAGGATGAAGTGGAACGCATGAAGAAAGAAGCTGAAGCGCACGCCGAAGATGATAAGAAGAAAAAAGAGCAGATTGAGACCAAAAATATGGCGGAAACTTTGAGTTATACAACGGAAAAGGCTCTGAAAGATGCAGGGGATAAAGTGGACGCCGAAACAAAGAAAAACGTGGAAGAAAAACTGGAAGCTTTGAAAAAAGTCAAAGACGGTGAAGATATGGAAGCGATAAAAAAAGCGACCGAAGAATTGTCGACGGCGGCACAGAAGATCGGGGAGGCAATGTATAAAGCCCAACAATCAGCTCCTGCTGAGGCTACGGCGGACAAGCAATCGGCTGAGGAACAACCAGCTGGCGAGGAGAAAAAGGCGGAAGAGGCACAGTATGAGGAAGTGAAGAAGGATAGTAACTCGTAACTTGTAAAAGAATTCAAGGCGTTGGAGCGTGAATAAAACCCGCTAGAAATTATATTTTTGTTTATTATTAACTAATTAAACACATGGAAAACAATCAACAGCAAAAGCAACTCCAGATCAAAGTCTCCGATGAGATTTTGAAAGGGTTTTATGCCAACGCCATGCAGGTGATGCACTCCAAAGAGGAGTTTATACTGGACTTTATGAATCTATCGCCAGTACAAGGAGTCGGGATTGTGGGCAGTCGGGTGATCATGTCGCCGGGACACATGAAAAGAGTGATCGCGGCTTTGCAGGACAATATGGCGAAGTACGAGAGCGGTTTTGGCAAAGTGCAGATAGCAGAGGAGCCGGCAGAGATGGGGTTTAAGGGATAATTTTAAGTTTTTAATTTTGTAATTTTTAAATAAATTCTAATTTTTAATTTTTAAAATTAGAAAATGGTTTTTACATGGCGAAAGATTATTATGATATCCTTGGTGTATCTAGATCAGCTACACAGGAAGAGATAAAGAAAGCTTTTCGCAAGCTGGCGCACGAACATCATCCGGATAAAGCGAGCGGTAATGAGGCCAAGTTCAAGGAAATAAACGAAGCTTATCAAGTTCTGAATAACCCAGACAAACGCAAACAGTACGACCAGTTTGGGCAGACTTTTAATAGTGCTGGCGGGCAGAGTTACGGCGGCGGTTTCAATTGGCAGGATTTTGCCAGACAGGCTGGGGGCACTGGCGGTTTTAACACTGGTGGCTTTTCGTTTAATGGCGAAGAATTTGATTTAGGCGATATTTTTGGAGAGTTTTTCGGTGGGAGAGGCGGACAAGGGCGGAGAGGTGGTAGCAGTAGAGCTAGGGGTAGCGATTTGGAATATACGATGGAGATCAGTTTAAAAGAGTCGGCTTTTGGCGCGGAAAAAGTTATCAGCGTGGAAAAACAAACCACCTGTGAAAATTGTCAAGGGAAAGGATATGATGATACGGCTAAATTGGAAACCTGTAAAACCTGCGGTGGCAAGGGACGAGTGATGAAGCAGCAAAGAACGATTTTTGGCGTTTATCAAAGCGAGCAGCTTTGCCCTGAATGCGAAGGTGGGGGGAAAAAACCTGATAGGCCATGTAAGGCGTGTGGCGGTGATGGCAGGGTGATAAAAGAAAAGCAGTTGAAGATAAAAATTCCAGCGGGCATTGATAACGGCCAGAGTATAAAATTAACTGGCGAGGGTGAGGCCGGCGAAAAAGGAAGTCCGGCTGGCGATTTGTATATTACTTTTAGAGTTCAACCGGCGAAAGGATTTAAACGCGAGGGAGACGATATTTTGACCATAAAAGAGATTAATATTGCCCAGGCCTCGTTGGGTGATAAAGTGGAAGTAGAGACACTGGATGGCTGGGTAAGCTTGAAAATACCAGCAGGAACACAGAGCGGCAAGGTATTTAAATTGTCAGATAAAGGAGTGCAAAGACTACATGGCCGAGGACGGGGTGATCAGTTAGTGGAAATAATTGTGAAAACACCGGAGGGTTTGAGTCGGAAAGCCAAGGAGTTGATGGAAGAATTGAGGGAAGAAATAGATTAATAAAATTTAGGGGCGGGTTTATACCCGTCTTTTTATCTATCTGGCGTCACTGTCCCACCACCCTGCCCCGCCGAATCGGCGGGCCACCCCTCCTCATCTGAGGAGGGGAAATAACGCTGACTCGTAATTTTTATTGTTAGTTGTTAATTGTTCATTGTTTATTGTCGTTGTGTTATAATAGAGATATATGTGGTTATTTATTTTAGACTTATCAGTCAAAGCGCCGGAGAGTGTGAGCGCGGTGGCTGGTCAGATGACTAACACTAGTTACGTGGGCAATATTTTGATTGCCATTGTTTTTGTAGTTTTGATTTTGATTTATGGTTTTTTGATGGATCCACACAATATTTTGATTAATTTATTTTCGTTATATGCCGGTTTGACAGTGGTTGGGGAGTTTCCCTTTGAGATTTGGGGTGTTTTTGGAACGACTTTTTGGCTGGCGCAGTTGATTATTCTCTTGGCCGTGGCGGTGGCCGTGGCTATAGTTTTATCGCGAACGCATTTATTTCGAGCGGTTTATGTGAATAATTTTTTGACACGTTGGGGGTCGGCAATTATCAATGGGATATTTCATGGGGGGCTATTAGTAGGAGTTTTATTATCTTTTCTGCCGGTAAAATTTTTGACTCAATTTTCACCCTGGGCGTTAAATGCGTTTATGGGGGAGAGGGCCAGATTTTGGTGGACAGTTTTGCCCTTGGTGGGTTTGATATTTTTGCGCCATAAAACAAAAGCCGGGCGACCGCCGGCGTATTAAGGGAAGTTAATTAAGTTAATAAAGTTGAATAAGTTAAAATAGGGATTACAGAATATTTTTGAGTTCAGTAAACGCGGTGACTTGGATAATTTTTTGTCTCATTTCGGAGGCATTTTTTTGTCCTTTGAAATAATGGACAAGATGTTTGCGCAAAGGAATAAGATTGGGGTTATCTTCCAAAAATAATTCGGCCTGGCGGAGTATTACTTTACGGCGAGCCGTAGCAGAGATGGTAAGGCTTTTATTTTGTTTTATTTCTTTGAATAGCCAGGGGCTGCCAATAACGCCGCGAGCCAAGCCAAGGCCGTCAGCATTTGTTTTGGAGAGGATTTTTTGAGTAGTCACTAGGTTATTGATACCACCATTGGCCAGAACGATTTTATCTGGTATGAGCTTTTTGATTTCTTTTATTATTTGACAGTCAATATCGCCGACAAAGCCTTGCTTCAAGGTGCGACCGTGAACCATTACTGCAGTCCAAGGCAAGTCTTTGACCTTATTAATAAAATCAAAGGCAGTGACATTTTTGACTCCGGCGCGTATTTTGAGGGAAACGGGGAATTGGCTGTGGTCGCAAACGGCCTTGATGATTTGATGGGATTTTTCCAATTCATTCATGAGAGCGGCGCCGGCGCCGTTTTTGGCGACCTTGGGAGCGGGACAGCCGAAATTGAGATCAATGCCAAAGTAACTAGTAATTGGCAACTTGTAGCTAGTAATTATTTTATTAATTATTGTGGTAGCTGTGGCAAATTTTTTTGGATCAGTGCCGAAAAGTTGGAAGACAATCGGAGTTTCTTGGGGGCGAAATTTTAGCATGTCCAAAGTTTTTTGGTTGGTGTGGCAGAGGCCATCGACGGAGATCATTTCCGAATAGACAACATCGGCGCCAGATTCTCGGCAGAGCAGGCGAAAAGCCGAGTCGGTGTAGCCGGCCATGGGAGCGAGAGCGAGGATTGGTTTTTTGATCTGGTGCCAGAAGCTTTTAGTCATATAAACATTTTAGCATAAAAGCATTTAAGCATATAAACATTTAAACATAAAGAGCGAGGTGGTATTTGACAAAAAATAGGGGAGAGAATAAAATAGTTTTATGATAAGAAACAGCCAAAATTTAGCTTTGTTGTTGCTCGGATTAAGACAATTCGGCTAGATTTTGATATTTAAAATAAAAAGAAAATTAACGAATCTAGCCGAACAAGGGCTAGGTTTTTGGTTTTTAAAACTAAAAAAGTGAGGGAAAATTCAATGCAAGAGCCAAGAGATGAGAATGGCAAGAAGGTGCAGTGCCCCAACTGTCAAAAAGAAACTGTGATTAATGACAAGGGCCGATGCTCTGCTTGTGGCACCAACTTGCGATCTGAATTTGCTCACCATACCGGAGCAAGAATCACATTAGGGGCAGCGGAGAAGTAAAGAGTGAAAGGCGTTCTAAGAAAATCTGGACGCCTTTTTTATTTGACAAAAAAACTAGGTATAGTAGAATATATTCATTATGCAAAACTTTCACAGAAACAGCATTATTATTGCGATTATTATTTCCCAGTTAACTGTGGAAGGTTTTTGTTTAACTTAAGATAAAAAGAAAAATAGTTAACATAAATAACCGGGCCTTCCACAGTAGTGGAAGGTCTTTTGGGTTTAACGAAAAGGAGGATGCCATGAAAGGCAAGATAATAAAGTACACTATCCATCATGGAGTATCTGGCAGGCTTTTTTCAATTTCGGTAGTGGTTTATCTTCGGGTGGGGCAAACGACTGTGCGGAGGAGAGCGGTTGCCTCGGATGGGGATGCTTTTGAAGCTTTTTACAAGGCTTATATTAGAGCCTTAGTATGGGCTGGGATTAATCCCCCGAACAAGGTTTATGGTTCGTTGGGTTTCCCTCATGATACAAATAATTTAGAGAGTTCAATTAAGGCTTTCTTAGAAGCTTTTTGGGGGTAAGCAGCTTTGTGCGTCATAGCCGCGATGGTGACAAAATCATCGCGGCTTTTTTTATTGATAAATATTTAAGTTCAGGTCGGAGCCCTGAGCCAACGGAATTAAAACTGGGGCACCTTGATTAATAAGTGTCCCAGTTTAATTAACTCCTTTTTATTCTCGATAAGTTTCAAGTTTAGTATAATACCGGTTGCGTTGTGTTATCGTGGTGGAGAATTCGATGATATTTTTTACTGGCGAATCTTTGAATTCCCTTAGAAGATTTAAGGCCTGTTGGCACCATTCTCTTGCTACACTCTTCCCATAGTCGATTGCCCCGCACTTGACCATAATTAGGCAAATTTTTTCTTGAAGCTCAGTCGTAAGCTTCCGTCCATGCAAAGATTTGAGAGTTTGTATGTCGTCAGAATTCGTCTGTTTAAGCGCATGAATGATAGGCAGGGTAATTTTTCCAGATTGGAAATCCTCAAGATTATTTTTGCCAAATTCATAAGTATCACTCGCAATTATATATGCAATACCTATAAATTGGCCTATTTTTTGGATTAGTGCTATTATCTCGGCGTTTGCTTGTGCCAGGATGGCGCCTGCATGGAACACATGCTCCCAGAAGTTATACCCCTTAACCCTTTCCATATATAGCGCTTCATTCATGCACTTGGTTTTTGCCATCTCGGTTTCAATTTTAATTCCATTCATGTTATCGAGATCCAACTCATGAATTGCTTGGCGAACTTGAGTAATCAACTTTGTAGGGTAGGGGAGATCATTGAGCATTGTCCATACCATATTATGGTAGAATAGCCAGTCATTAATAGAGATTCGCTAATACCAGATACATCAAGCATTTCATCGAAGCAATAATACCCAGTATCTTTGACTTCCATCGCTGCGCAAAGGGGTATAATCTGTTGCCAGTCTTTACCACCAGCAAGTTCATATGCCATACGTACTGTTGCTGGTCTAAGCTGTGGTTGACCGAAGCGATATCGGTCGATAATTAGGCCCTTCAGCCAAGGTAGTTGCCCAAACTGTTTTTCAATATGTGTATATACATAAGGATCAACAAGCTTGGCTGTTTCTTTGAGATACATGAAATACCCTTCTAGGGCCACATGCCGTTCTCTATTTGTTCTACTTGTCTTACTCATTGTCCGCTCCTTATTTTTTTGGATTTTTTATTTGTAATTATTTTAACAGGTGGTGGGCCGGGTTGGATTCGAACCAACGAAGGCGAATGCCAGCAGATTTACAGTCTGCCCCAGTTGACCGCTTTGGTACCGACCCACTAGTTTAAATTTAGTTTTAGATTAACATAAACTTTGATTTTAATCAAGATTTTGCCAGTGAATGGTTATTTTGTTAGAATAACTTTATGACAAAGAGATTATTTTTGGCAATAGATTTGCCAGAGAAAATGAAGGGAGAATTGGTCAATTGGCAGGAAAGCCATGCCAAGATATTAAAAGCACGCTGGACGCCAAAGGAAAATTTGCATATTACCACGGTATTTTTGGGTGAGGTGGCCCTGGAAAAGCTCGGCGATTTAGAAGATAAATTAAAAGCAGAGTTGTTTGGCGGACAGAAATTTATTCTGAGATTTGACAGGGTAGTCTGGTCGCCAGAGCAAAGAGATTATGGGATGATCTGGGCTGAATTTGAAGCTAGTAAAGAATTTGATGATTTGGTAGCGGCGAGCAGATTATCAGTGCGTGATTTTATAGAGGTTGGCAGCAGTAGAAAGCAGGTGCCACATGTGACTTTGGCGCGGTTCAAGGAACCGATGAGAAAAATAGAGTTGAGCCAACCGGAGCTGGGCCAAAAGGAATTTTGGGTGGAAGGCGTGAATTTGATGGAATCAGAATTGAGGCCAGAAGGGTCATATTATCAAAAAATTTTAAGTCTTAAATTTTAAATGAAAGGATTCAGAGAAAAAGTTTTGAGAGTGGTTGCTAAAATACCGAAAGGAAAAGTTTTGACTTATAAACAAGTGGCAAAATCAGCTGGAAGGTCGAAGGCTTACCGAGCAGTGGGAAATATTTTGAATAAGAACTATGATCCCAGAATTCCCTGCTATCGGGTGATTCGGTCAGATGGGAAAGCGGGAGGGTATAACCGGGGGCAAGAAGAAAAGGAGAGAAAATTGAAGGCGGAGGAGGAAAAATAATTTTCAATTTTCAATTTTCAAACAATGTTTCAATTTATCAATTTTAAAATTAAAATATTTTTTAATTGTTTGGAAATTGAAAATTTAGTAATTGAAAATTAATGGGTATGCCCGAATTGCCAGAAGTAGAGACAATTAAAAGAGAGTTGGCCGAGCTGATTAGAAATAAGAAAATAAAATCGGTTGACATAAATTTGGCCAAGCAGGTGAAAGCGCCCAAGGCAAAATTTTTGAAATTGGTTCAGGGGCAAAAAATTACTGCAGTCAGGCGCAGAGCCAAAATGCTTATTTTTGATTTACAAAATGGGTGGCATTTGGTTTTTCATTTGAAGATGACCGGGCAGCTGATTTATCGGGATCGGAGCGGTAAACTGGCTGGGGGTGGACACCCGATAAAATATGGGGATGTTAAAGATAAAAAAAGTGGGGCGAAAATGGGATCCCTCGACTCCGCTCGGGATAAACTTTTGATAAATTTACCCAATAAATATTCACATGTGATTTTTAATTTTCATGATGGGAGCAGGTTGTTTTTTAATGATTTGCGGCAATTTGGGTGGGTCAAATTGGTTGATAAGGAGGAGCTGAATAAGATTGACAAGGAGTTCGGGGTGGAACCACTGGAGAAGGAATTTACTTTTGAAAAATTTAAAGAATTATTGTTAAAGAAAAAAGGCAAGGTAATTAAGCCGCTCTTGATGGAGCAGGATTCCATCGCTGGCGTAGGCAATATTTACGCGCAGGAGGCGTGTTTTTGCGCCGGAATAGTGCCCAACCGGAGAGTGAAAGATATTAGCAACGCTGAGTTAAAAGAATTGTATGATTGTTTGATAAGAATATTAAAATTGGCAGTAGAGAAGAAGGGAACTTCGGCGGACAATTATGTGGATGCTTTTGGCCGACAGGGAAATATGATAGAATATTTAAAAGTGTACGACCGATCAGGGGAGAAGTGTCCAAGATGTCGAAATATTATCAAATCGATGAAACAAGGTTCTAGGACGACCGCGTATTGTCCAAAATGCCAAAGATAAATCAAGTATTTGTATATAGTATATAGTATATAGTATTTAGTATTAAGTATAAGAAATTATTTATTAGCGGATTAATCTATTAACGAATTATTTGGAAATTAAAAATTGAGATTTATTTAAAAATTAAAAATTAGAAATTAAAAATTTTAATGTATGCCTGATTATACAGACAAATATTCGATCGGGATTATTGGCGGGGGCATGGTGGGTAGCGCGGCCAAACAGTATTACAAAAATGCGCGGGTTTATGACCTCGACCCAAAGCTGGCGACGCATAGTTTTGAAGAAGTGTGCGAGCAGGATTATATTTTTGTGTCAGTGCCAACCCCGATGGGCGAGGGAGGAAAAATAAATTTAACGGCGGTGGAAGAAACCATAGAAAAAATTCCCGAGGGCAAAAAAATTATTCTTAAATCGACCGTAGTACCGGGAACTACGGAAAGGTTGCAGGAAAAATATCCGAATAAGATGCTGGCGTATTGTCCGGAATTTTTGACGGCCAAATTCGCGGCAGAAGATTTCGCCTATCCTGACAAAAACGTGGTCGGTTATACCAAGAAATATCCTGATCTCGCCAAAGAGGTAGCAGAAATTTTGCCCAAGGGCAATACCTTGATTTGCAAAGCGACAGAAGCAGAGATGATAAAATATACCACTAATTCTTATTATGCTATGAAAGTGATCTTTGCTAATGAGCTTTATGATTTATGCCAGGCTTTGGGGATTGACTATGAGATGGTGCACAAGGGCATGGCTTTGGATAAAAGAATTAATGATTCACATTTTCAGATATTTTTTGACGGTAAACGTGGTGTGCGGGGGGCTTGTTTGCCCAAAGATACAGCAGCGATCGTGGAAAGGGCCAAAGAGTTGGGAGTAGATTTGAGTTTGATCAGGCAAGTGATTGAGGCGAACAAGAAGTATATGAGTTAGAATAATGAATTATGAATAATGAATAATGCCAGGGCCGCATAGTTTGCGGCTCTTTTGCTTTGTTTGATTTTTTGGCGCTTTTCCAGTAAAATTAGGATATATAGAAACAATTAAAATTCATTAAAATATGCTGGACGAACAACAAACAAGACAAGAAAAATTGGCTAAAATACGAGAGATGGGGATAAACCCTTATCCGGCTAAATTTGATAAGAAAAATAAGGTTTGGGAGATAAAAAACACAGAGGACGGCAGGAGGTTGAAGACGGCCGGAAGAATTATGACCATCAGGGCGATGGGTAAGCTAATTTTTGTGCATCTTCAAGATTGGAGTGCTCGGGCGCAGATTGCCATTAAAGCTGATGAGGTGGGGAAAGAAAAATTTAAATTGTTTCAAGAGATTTTTGACATGGGTGATTTTATTGGGGTTGAGGGCGAAGTATTTACCACGCATAAAGGCGAGAAGACATTGCTCGTAAAAAAGTTTGAATTTTTGGGTAAGGCCTTGCGGCCGATGCCGGAAAAGTGGCATGGATTGAAAGATGAAGAGGCGTGTTATCGCCAAAGATATTTGGATTTGATTGCCAATGAAGAAACAAAAGAAAGATTCAAATTGCGCTCGGCAATGATGCGCGCTTTACGGGAATTTTATTGGAGAGAGGGTTTTAGTGAAGTAGAGACGCAAACTTTGATGCATTCACCAACCGGCGCTTCGGCCAAGCCTTATAAAACTCATAATAATGGTTTGGATATTGATGTGTTTCTTAGAATTTCTTTGGAGTTGCCTTTAAAAGAATTAATCGTGGGCGGTTATGAAAAAGTATTTGAACTCGGCAAGGTTTTTCGCAATGAAGGTTTTGATCCGTCGCATTTGCCTGAGCATATAAGTTTGGAACACTACGCAGCTTATTGGAATTTTGAAGATAACATGAAATTTACCGAGAGGATGTTTGATTATTTATTTGAGAAATTGAATTTGCCTAAAAAAATGAAAGTTATAGGCAAAGATGGAAAGGAAAGGGAAGTGGATTTTACCACCCCTTGGAAAAGGGTTGATTATATTGCTATGATAAAAAAAGATTCGGGCATTGATATTGAAAAAATAAAAGATGCCAAAGAATTACAAAAAGAAATTAAAAAACAGGGCATTGAAATTGAAGAAATGAAAAATATGGGTTATGGCAGTTTGGTGGACGCGCTTTATAAAAAAGTTTCCAGACCAAATATTGTCGGGCCGGTGTTTTTGTACAATTATCCGGTGGAATTGCAACCCTTGGCGAGGAGAAGCGATGAGGATAAAACCAAAGTGGAGCAGTTCCAACTTTTGATTAATGGCTGGGAGATCGTGAAAGCTTATTCGGAATTGGTGGATCCCAAAGACCAAGCGGAGAGATTTAAAGAGCAAGCTGAAGCGGCCAAGAAAGGCGACGCGGAAGCGCAGGCAGGTGATGATGATTATATTTTGGCTATGGAATATGGTATGCCGCCGATTTCCGGCTGGGGACTTGGGGTAGAACGTTTGCTAACGCTTTTGACAGGGCAAACGAATTTGCGAGATGTAGTGTTGTTTCCGTTGATGAGACCGCAGGGGCAAGAGAGCATCAAAGCATAAAAACATTAAAACAGGATTTAATTTTTATGAATCAACCGCAAAGCGCAGTATCAGAAACATTATCACCAGTTTTAAAATTTTTGCTTACAACTGGTTTGTCGCCAGCGTTGATTTTTATCATTATTTTGTTTTGTGCTTTTCTGATCACGTATTTATTGTTTTTTAGCGAGGTGTCCATTATTGATTTGAATGAGCAGCTGCGGAATATGTCATGGAGGAAAAAAATTAACCTTGTTATTTTTTTGATCGGCGGAATTTGTATTGCTTGGATATTTTTTAAAGTTTTGGTCTATGATGATGTTCCTATTTTTTTGAAAATAATTAGTGAAAAGATTATTTTGTTTTTAGAGCGTGCTAGTATTTTAAAATAATTTTATGCAAATAATTACTGAAAAAATAAATTTAGCGGAATTGCAACAGATGTCAGAAAAGATGTATGGTGGTTTGGTTAAAGCGGTGGTGGATGTGGAGAAAGGGGAAATGGCTCTTGATGCTGATATGCACGCTGATTTAGAGCAAATAATGTTGGAAAATGGTTCGGAGCAAAAAGATTTGTGGGGCATAAACTTATATCCGGAATTTTTTGGCACAGAAAATTTTGTAGAATTTGATTCCATGATAAATATCCGGCCTAAGCAAAATAATCGCTCGCGTAACGTGGAAGATGAAGCAATTAGAAAAAGAATAATCGAAATCGTAAATAAATTCGTAAAAAATAATTAAATGGATTTCATACATCAAAATTTAGCCAATGGCAGGTGGTTCCAGTTGTCTTTGGCCGAACAAATGGGCAATATCGGCAGTGAGATCGGACGCGCAGTAATTTATTTGAAACGCGGTGAAAAAGAAAGAATGAATATGGCTATGGAAAGAGCCTTTGATTTATTTGATTTAACAATTGACGACAAGCGGTGGCACGCTCGGGGCGCTTTGAGGGAAATTTTAAGAGCTAAAGAAATTTGCGCCGAAGTTTTTTATGGAAGGGAGAATTACGGTTACGCACCAGAAGACTTAGATAAATATTTTATGCAATACGCCTTGGCGGCGAGGAAAGAAGTGAATTAAGAATTATGAATTATGAATAATGAATAAGGAATTATGGAAAATAATTTATCAAAATTACAAATCCCCAGAGAAAAATGCTGGCAGTTGGTGGAGAAATACGTGTCGCCGGAAGGTAGATTGCATTTGTTGAATACAGAAGCGGCGATGGGGGCATTGGCAAGATATTTTAATGGGCGTTCCGCCCGAGGCGGACCCGCACAGGGCGGGGAGGATGAGCACACTTGGGCGATGTGCGGTTTACTTCATGATATTGATTATGAACAAATTACTGGCAAGGAGAATATGGAGGCCCACATGCAGGAACATTGCGGACCCCTGACGGAAAAGTTTTTAAAAGAGATTGATTTTCCTGATGATCTGATTCGCGTGATTCAATCACATAATGAAGTGCAAAATATTCCGCGGGATTCCAGATTAGCCAAAGCACTGTTCGCGGTTGATGGTTTAACTGGATTTATTGTAGCTGTATCAAAAATTTTGCCGGATAAATTAGTTTCTTCAGTAAAATTAGAATCAGTTTTGAAAAGATTTAAAGAAGCGCGTTTTGCCGCAGCCGTGAGTAGGGAAAATATTTATACTTGCGAGAGTGAGCTCGGAATACCGAAGGAGAAATTTGTGGCCATTGTGTTAGCGGCTATGGCTGAAGCAGAGGAACATGTAAATAATTAATTGTATAATTAATTTATAAAAATATGATTAATGAAATAGGGAAGTCTGGTGAAAAGACATAGGAAGAAAAAATAGAGCATATACTATCGAGAAGACAAAAGGCGTATGAGAGATTATCAAAAATAGAATCTTTGCTTAATCAAAGAGGCGGGGTCTTTATGATTGGCGATGGTGAAGAAAAAGATAAAAAAATGAGCGAGTTATTATTAGAGGTATACAGAGAAATTAATTCTTTGGAAAAGGATTGGGCTATCTTGGTTCAAGAAGATGATGAAGAAATAGTAACACAAGAGATTGCCAAAGAAGATGAAGTAAAAAAAGGATGGAAGACATCCGTAGAATTAAATCAACTTTTCGCTAAAATTAAAGATAAAGTGCATGACATTTATTCTGGGTGTGAAGAAAAGGCGAGTAATTATCAAGAAATAAAAAAACAGGAAATTGAGATAATAAAAGAAAATATTAAAGTAATGATTTTGTTGGATTTGGATATTCAGGGAGTTGATACAAGTGAAATGATGGCGAAGGCAAATGAAAAAATGAGGGAGTATAGGAAGGCATTGCATGATAATGTAGATGAAAATGAATTATCAAGATTAAGACGGGAAGCTTTTAATGAAAATGAAAAAGCGATTGCTGAACTAAAAAAACAATTACAGAGTTTTAAGGGTAATCTAGAGGAAGAAATATTGAGGATAGCGGAAGAAAATAAAGTTTTTTTTGGAACAAGAATTTATTGGTTTGAATTTGCAGGAAAAAGAAGTTGAACAGATTGTGGATGAAATTAAAAATGAGCTTTTAAAAGAATTTAATATTAATTAATAATTAACAAAAAACATATGTGGTACACAATTTTGGCCATTGTTATCGTTCTTGTTTTGTCCAGTTTGCGCCAAGTGAATCAATACGAGCGTGGGGTGATGTTCACCATGGGGCGTTATACGGGTATGAAAAACCCGGGCTGGAGAATTGTCTGGCCGGTTTTCCAGTCAATGAAAAAAGTGGACATTCGTGTCAAAGCCGTGGATGTGCCGGATCAAGAGGCCATCACCAAAGACAATATTTCTGTCAGAGTAAACGCGGTGATTTATTACAAAATTGCCGACGCGGCCAAGGCGGTAATTGAAGTGCAGGATTTTTATTATGCGGTTTCGCAGTTAGCGCAAACAACCATGCGTAATGCCGTTGGCGAAGTCGATTTGGACCAATTATTATCCAATCGCGATGAGGTTTCCAAAAGAATTCAGATGGTAGTAGACGCGGCCACTGATCCATGGGGCATAAAAGTAGATTCGGTGGAATTGAAAGACATTAATTTGCCAGAAGACATGAAGCGGGTGATTGCCAAACAAGCGGAAGCAGAACGCGAAAGAAGAGCAGTGATTATTAAGGCCGAAGGTGAGGTCATCGCGGCTGATAATATGGCCAAAGCGGCGACTATTTTGGCTTCAACGCAAGGTGCGCTGCATCTGAGGACTCTGCAGACGATTAATGACGTGTCATCGGATCAATCTAATACGTTGGTGTTCGCGATTCCTTTGGAAGTTTTGAGAGCGTTTGAGGGGATGAAGAAAGTATAAAATACAATTTTAAATTTTTAATTTTAAAACATTATTCGATTTGTCATTCTCGTGAAAGCGGGAATCTAGAAACATATGTCAGAAAAATTTAATAATGGACAAGCCGAAGATATTGAGCAGATAGGAGACGAAGTAGTGCTACCTGGGCATCTTTCTGAGGAAGATAAACCTCTTTGGCTTATGTATGATAGGGATGAAAAAAGCAAATATACCACGGAAGTTAGAAAATTGTTTGCTATAACCATGAAAATGGCGATAGAAAATGGAGCAGGAGAAGAAGAGAGAGAAAAAATAGAGATTGATTATTTGATAGAAGAAGCAAAAAAAACAATGAAAGACGATTATGGAATTGATAATCTTTCTGATAAGGAAATCGCTAGATTGAAAGAAATTTTTTATCAATGTGCCAAACAGTTTAAAGAAGACAAAAATTTAGCTCAGGAAGGTAAGAAATCATCATGGAGTATGTTTGAAGTAGATGAAGAAGCAATAGCACGTTGGCTGTGGGAATTGTATGATATTAATGTAAATGAAATACCGAGGACAGCAGCAGAACATCAAGTTACAGAAAGGTTTAAAAATGATTTAAGGCGATTGAGGGAAAAGGCGGGTTTGTTATAATGTTTTAGAATTGGGTCATTAAAAATTATTTTAAAATTTAAAATTAAAAATTTAAAATTGTAAAGATATGTTAGACATCAATAAAATTCGTGATGAAAAGGAAGAGGTCGAAAAAGCGTTACTTAAAAGAATGGAGGCGGGGAGTTTTGACTTGGAGGAAATTATTAAGTTGGATGATAAGCGCAAGGAATTAATTCAGCGGGCGGATGAATTAAAAGCAGAAAGAAATAAATTTTCCAAGACCAAACCCACGCCGGAAATTATTGAAGAGATGAAAAAAGTAGGGGAGAGGATTAAGGAAATGGATGAAAAGTTGGCAAAAATAGAAGAAGAATTGAAAGAAAAATTATCAGCTTTGCCAAATATTCCGGCTCCCGATGTAGTGGCTGGTGGAAAAGAAAATAATAAAGTTTTAAAAACATTTGGCAAACGACCAGAGTTTGGGTTTAAGTTTAAAGATCATGTGGAATTGGCAACCAGCTTGGGTTTGATTGATTATGAGCGCGCGGCCAAGATGAGTGGCGCAGGTTTTTGGTGTTACACTGGTGATGGCGCGATGCTGGAATGGGCTTTGCTAAATTATTTTGTGGATTTTCACAAAAAGAATGGTTATGAATTTTTGTTATTGCCATATTTATTAAACGAAGCCTCGGCCTACGCTTCGGGTCATTTGCCAAAGTTTAGAGAAGATTTGTTTTGGGTGCTCGCCTCGTCTTCGACGAGTCGAAGCGGGGAAGATGGTTTGTGTTTGGACGCAACCTCGGAAATGATGATCAATAATTTTCATCGTGACGATATTTTGAACGGTGAAGATTTGCCCAAAAAATATTATTCTTATTCCGCTTGCTTCAGAAGAGAGGCTGGCAGTTACCGCAAAGAAGAAAGAGGCATGGTGCGCGGGCATCAATTTAATAAAATTGAAATGTTCCAATTCACCAAGCCAGAAGATTCTTGGAAGGCGTTTGATGAATTAGTTAAAAACGCCGAAGAGTTGGTTAAAGGCTTAGGGCTTAATTTTCAAACCGTGCAGTTGGCAGCGGAAGATGCTTCGGCGGCAATGGCCAAGACAATTGATATTGAGGTTTGGATTCCGTCAATGAATACATATAAAGAAGTCTCCTCGGTTTCTAACGCGCTGGATTATCAAGCTAGAAGAGCGAATATTCGTTATAAAAACGAGAACGGCAAGAATGAGTTCGTGCACACCTTGAATGGGTCTGGTCTAGCCACCTCGAGATTGATCCCGGCGATTTTGGAGCAGTTTCAAAACGAAGATGGTAGTGTTAATGTGCCAGAAGTATTGCAGGGAATGGTGGGGAAGAAGAGATTAGAAATCAGAAACTAGAAATTAGAAATCAGGCTAATAGAAATTGGGAAATCAAAAGATTGAAGGGGAAAAGATTTATGATTTACCTGCCCGCAACGCCCCATAAGCTCGGCTTGCATGGCGGGCGGGGGATTTAAGAATATTGAAGATGATTAAGAAAGAAATTATAATAGATAATTTGCTGATTAATTATTATCAAAGCCCGGAGTTTAAAACTGACGGGACTTTGGTTTTTTTGCCTGGCTGGCAGGCGAAGGCCCAGGTATTCAAAAAAATTTTTGATTCGGTAGATAATTACGTAGCAATTGACTGGCCCGGATTTGGGGAAAGCGAACAGCCGGCGAGTATTTGGGGATTGACAGAGTATGCGGATTTTTTGAAAAAATTTTTGGGGAAATTGAAAATTATTAATCCTGTTTTGGTCGGGCATTCATTTGGCGGAAGTGTGGGGATTAAATATGTGGTGAATGGCGGGCAGGCGAAAAAAATAATTTTGATTGATAGCGCGGGGATCAGACGAAAAAGTTTTAAAAAATTTATTTATTTCGTAGGGGCCAAGGTGGTTAAGATTTTTTTGTGGTTGCCGGTAATTAGAAAATATAAACAAGCAATCAGAAAAAAGTTTTATAAAGCAATCGATTCAGTTGATTACGTGGAGGCTGGGGAAATGAGCCAAATTTATCAAAAAATTATTAGCAATGATTTGACTGATGATTTGCAAAAAATAAAAGTGAAAACTGTGTTAATTTGGGGCGATCAAGACAAAGCCACGCCTTTGGCGGATGGACTATTGATGAAAAAAATGATTGCCAATTCGGAATTGTTTGTGATTAAAGATGCCGGACACTTTCCATTTTTGGAGAAAGAGGAAGAATTTAAAAAGATTTTTGTGGCACAAATATGATTATTGCCAATTTGATTTATATTTTACAGAGTGAAAATTATTTGCCAAAAAGATTTCTTGGTTATGTTTATAAGCATTTAGCTTGGTGGCGGTTGCAGAAGAGGCAAAAAATTGTTTGGACCAAGAAGGCGACTTTGATTTACGCCTTGACGATTATTTTGTTTTTGGGAATTTTGGTTGTGGGCGTTTGGTTGACGCGTTGGTGGGCGGTGATAATGGTTTTATTTTTAATGATACTTTTGCCTTGGCTGGCGCTACTGGCTTTGATTATTGTCTCGCCAATTGATTATTGGTTAAAGCAGAGAATTTTTGGTAAAGCGAAGAAAATTATCGGCCAGAAAAAAGTAATTAAAATCGGGATTACCGGCAGTTATGGGAAGACCTCGGCCAAGGAAATATTGGCTGGCATGCTGTCAGAAAAATACAAAGTTTTGAAGACGCCGGAAAATATTAATACGGAAATTGGCGTGGCCCAGTTTATTATTGACAAATTGAAAGACGAAGAAATATTGATCGTGGAAATGGGCGCTTACAAAAAAGGGGAGATAAAAAGTATTTGCCAGATCGTCGCGCCTGATTATTCAATATTGACAGGTATAAACGAAGCGCATTTGGAGAGATTTGGCTCTTTGGAGAATACAATTCAGGCCAAATTTGAATTGCCAGTGGCAACCAAGAAAATTTCTTATTTGAATTTTGATGACGCAAGGGTGGCGGATAATTACAAAAATTTTAAAATTAATCAGGCGGTGGGCGTGGAAAGTAACAAATTGATCAGTGAGGTAAAGATAAAACCTGATTTCCAGGGCTTGGAATTTAAATTATTTGGAGTAGAGATGGATTGTCGGTTGTTGGCAGAACACAATTTATCTTTAATCGCATTGGCTGGTCAATTGGCCAAAGAACTGGGATTGACAGCGGAAGAAATAAAAAGAGCGGTGGTAAAAATTGAATATGCGCCACATAGATTACAGCCGATTCGTAATTCGCAGATTGATGTGTGGGTGATTGATGATAGTTATAATGCTAATTTAGCTGGCGTGATGAGCGGAATTGAAGTTCTCAATAGGGCTAAGGGCAGAAAGATTGTTTTGACACCGGGGCCCTTGGTGGAATTGGGTGATAAAATGAAAGAAATTCATAAACAGATTGGCGAGTTGTACGCCCAGAAGGTGGATTTGGTGTTATTAATAAAAAGTAAAGAAACAGAAGCGGTTTTAGAGGCGTTGAAAGGGCAGGGGTTTATCAATTATAAAATCTATAATAGTACGAGTGAAGCGCATGGAGATTTGAAAAATATATTACAAAAAGGTGACACGATACTTTTTCAGAATGATTGGCCGGACGTTTATTTTTAAAAAATTTGCTCGGGACAGGTTGAATATTAACTAAACTTTATCAATATGAAAAAAATAGGTATTTTTTTTGGGAGCCGGACACCAGAGCATGACGTGTCTATTATTACGGCGCAGATGATTATTTCCGGGTTGCGCGACTTGGGCCATGAAGCGATCCCAATTTATATTGGCAAAAATGGCCGTTGGTATATCGGCAAACAACTGGATTCGGTGATGTTTTTCCGAGAAAAGAATAAAGAAGAAAAATTGAGCCAGATGAAGAGTTATCATCTGGATATGGAGGCTTCAACGGATAAAATGGTATTTTTCCGGGACGGAATAATGCCCGGGAAGATTGAAATTGATTTGGCATTTCCGGCACTGCATGGCACAAACGGCGAAGATGGGACAGTCCAGGGAGTATTTGAATTAGTGAATGTACCCTATGTCGGTTGCGGGGTGGCAAGTTCAGCTGTGGCAATGGATAAGATTTTGACCAAGATTTTTTTCCAGGGCCTGGGTGTTCCCGCAGTAGATTTCGTACCCTTGGACAAACAAAGATGGGATGAGTCACCAGATAAAGCAGTGGCTTTGATTGAAAATAAATTGACCTGGCCAATGATCGTCAAACCGGCAAGACTGGGTTCGTCAATCGGCATTGCCAAGGTCCGTACGAAGAAAGAGTTGGAATTGGCGATTGAGGTCGCTTTGCATTATGACGATAAAGTATTGGTAGAAAAATGCGTGGAAAATTTGATGGATGTGACTTGTGCGGTAATCGGCAATAATGAACCCAGGGCCTCTTTGCTGCAAGAATCACTTTTCCGAGATGAATTGTTCAGCTATCAAGATAAATATTTGAATGATGGAGGGGCACAGACTGGTAGAGCGGAAAAAGATATAATTATACCGGCCAGATTAGACGAAAAGACAACTAAAGGAATACAGGAAATGAGCGTGAAAATTTTTAAAGCCCTGGATTGCAGCGGTATTGCCAGATTTGATTTTTTGTATGACAAAGATGATGGTAGTTTTTATGCCAATGAAATAAATACCTTGCCCGGAACGCTCTATAGTCATTTGTGGGAAAAGAGCGGTCTAAGTTTAAAAGAACTTTTGGCCGAACTGATTAGGCTGGCGGAAGAGCGCCATGAAGTGAAGAGAAAGCTGATCTTGAATTTTGACTCCGATATTTTGAATTATGCCGAGTCGGCCAAATTAAAATTAAAAGCAAGATAAAAATTAATGAGTCGTAAATTTTTGAAAACAAAAGTCCAGCTGCAAAGTTGGTCAGAGAGAGTGCCCCCAAACAGGTTGGAGAGACAAGCCAAGAAAAAAAAGGCACTTATTTTTTTGTTGGCCGGGATATTGCTAGTGTGTATTTTGCTTTATTTATTGGTATATTCATCTATTTTCAGGATAGAAAAGATAGTCATTTCGGGGATTAATGAGGTGGATAATTTCAACGCGGTACAATTGGCGGTCCAGAAATATACCAAGGGTTTTAAATTTGGAATTTTGCCAAAGGACAATATTTGGCTGATTAATAAAAATCAACTAGCAAGATTCATAGATGAAAACGCGCCGGTAGAAGAAGTGGTTATTAGCAAGGAATTTAGAACTTTGGAGATAGGGGGCCGGGAAAAGTTACCGGTTTTGATTTGGCAGGAGGGCGAACAAAATTATTATTTGGACAAAAGCGGCTGGGTAATGGCGGCAGTGGCCAAAGGGGAGATCAAATATGACTTGCCAACGATTAACCGCGGGACAACAACGGCGATAGCAGTGGGAGCACAGATAATTGATTCGAAGAGTGTTGATTTTATTGAGGGGGCGCTGGAAGAATTAAAAGAAGGATTGCGCGGCTGGCCGATTAAAAAAATAGAAGTGAAAGATTTCGCCAACCGCGAAGTAAATTTTTATACCCACGAGGGTTGGTATATAATACTAGATATTGAGGGTGACACTGGCAAAGCGCTAGCTAATTTGAATAATTTTTTGAGACAAGAAGGGGTTGATTCAAAGAAATTGCACTATGTTGATTTGAGAATCCCGGATAAGATATTTTATAAATAATACGAATTACAAATATTTACGAATATACGAATAACTCATTAAAACATGAAAACATTAAAGCAAATCAACAATCAAACATTTGGTTCAAAATTAGCAATTGAGAGTTATTTAGTATGTTATACGTAATAGCGACACCAATTGGGAATTTGAAGGATATTACACTTCGAGCGCTAGAAGCCTTGAGAGAGGTGGATTTTATTTTGTGCGAAGATACCAGGGTGACAAAAAATTTATTAAATCATTATGAGATTAAAGATAAAAAGTTGATCAGCTACCATCAGCACAGCGATGAGAGGAAAATAATGGAGCTGGTTAATTTGGTTAGAAATTATAAAGTCGCCATGGTGACAGACGCGGGCACGCCCGGGATTAACGATCCAGGAGGATTGTTGGTTAGAGAATTGGTAAAACCGACGATACCCTTTCGGCCCGCTCGAGCGGGCCACCTCCCCTTGCCAGGGGAGGATATCGAAATTGTGACGATCCCGGGGCCGTCGGCGGCGATTGCGGCTTTGAGCGTGAGCGGTTTTCCAACTGACGAGTTTTTATTTAAGGGATTTATCCCGCATAAAAAAGGCAGGCAGACATTTTTAAAAGAGGTTTTGAGCGAGAGAATGACAGTAGTTTTTTATGAATCATGCCATAGAATTGTCAAATGTCTGGAAGAAATAAAAAAACTGACGAGCGAGGATGAAAAAACTGACGAGCGAGGATATGGCAAAAAAGAGTTTATGGTGGGCAGAGAATTGACCAAAAAATTTGAGACGATTTATCGAGGGACGATCGAAGAAGTTTTGAAGAGAGTGAAGGATGATCCGGTGAAAGGGGAATATGTTGTCGTAGCTCATTAGACATTTAAACATTTAAAAAATATTGTTTTATGAAAATATTAGTGACTGGCGGGTGCGGATTTATCGGCAGTAATTTTATACATTATTGGCTGAAGAATCATCCGGAGGACGAGATTTTTAATTTGGATAAATTAACATACGCGGGGCGGCTGGAAAATTTAAAAGATATTGAAGGCCAACCAAATTATCATTTTATTCACGGAGATATCGTTGATAAGGAGTTGGTGGATAAAATTATGAGCGGGATGGAGATAGTGGCGCATTTCGCGGCGGAGAGCCACGTGGATAATTCTATCAAAGACGCGGCACCGTTTATCCTGACCAATTTGGTCGGCACGCAGGTTTTATTAGAAGCGGCGGTGAAAAATGGCGTAAAAAGATTCCATCATATTTCCACTGATGAGGTATTTGGTAGTTTGGAGCTGGGAAGCAATAAAAAATTTGATGAGGAAACTTTGTATGATCCCAGTTCACCCTATTCAGCTTCCAAGGCTGGTTCGGATCATCTAGTCAAAGCCTACGGGCGCACTTTTGGTTTGCCAGTGACGATCACTAATTGTTCTAATAATTATGGTCCTTATCAACATCGGGAGAAATTTATTCCTAAGATAATTATTAATTTACTGGAAAATAAAAAAGTGCCCATCTATGGCGACGGACTGAATGTGCGCGATTGGTTGTATGTAGAAGACCATTGCCGGGCGATTGATTTGGTTTTAGAGAAAGGAAAGATGGGGGAGACTTATTGTATTGGAGGAATGAACGATAATGAGGATGATAATTTGACAGTCGTCAGAAAGATATTAAATATTTTGGGTAAGGGCGAGGAAATGATAGAATTTGTCAAAGACCGGCCCGGCCACGACCGGCGCTACGCAATTGATTGGGGAAAAGCGAAGAAGGAATTGGGTTATGAGCCGTTATTCGGACTGGACGAATATTTGGAGAAGACAGTGAGGTGGTATAGGGAGCACGAGTGGTGGTGGAAGTGATAGTATTTCCCCTCCTTGCTAAGGAGGGGATAAAGGGGTGGTTGGTATTGAAATGTAAATGTCCGTGGTTTTCTAGCCGTCCCTGGCTATGTCTCCCCGCACCGCTTCGCTAAGCGGGGCAGGCTGGAACGCTTCTACTGATTT
>JAAZMX010000035.1 GCA_012798565.1 Candidatus Kuenenbacteria bacterium | reverse complement strand
TGGATTTATCAGAGTTTCTCCCAGTCAAACCCGATTGCCGGATCATCATAAGGAATCCTTTCTTCATCCGGCTTTTCACGATTATAAACTTCAGTAACATGATAAAAAAGCATGGCTGGCTCGGCGCTCAAAACTTTGTAGCCATGGGCGACGCCAACGGGGATTAGAATCAATTTGTAGTCCCCTGTTCCGGCAAAAATAACTTGCGTTTCGCCATGAGTGGGTGAATTGTCGCGCAGATCATATAAAACAACAGCGACTTTGCCAGAGGCAAAAAACCAGAGATCATCTTGGCGCTTGTGCCAATGAAAAGCTTTAATCGTGCCTTGATGGGCAACAGTGAAAATACTTTGGCCAAATTTTCTCAAAAGCCCCTCATCAGCGCGCAGGACTTCGGTCAAAAACCCCGGTTCTTCAACGACCTCTTCCCCAGTCCGGTGCACGTCCGGGTGGACTTTTAGTTCTTTGATTTTAACGCCGTCAATCATATATTATGCCTTAACGAATACAATATAATTTTTATTAATCGGTTTATCCTTCTCGTCAGGAAAATCCTCTGGCATTAAGAGATAAACACCCCGATAGCCTTTGGTCAAAATGTCCTTAATTCCTTCAAAATCGCCCACATCAATCAATAACTGATCATTGAACTTGCCTGCATCGTCTGAAACGCTTGGCACTTTTATTTCCCCGGCCAGAACTTTTGTAGCCCAATCAGTTTGTTCTGGATTTTTATTTTCTAGATCCTTCCTCAGTCCATAGCACCCTTTATTTTGCCAGGAGAGGCCGGCCCGGCCTAAAACATAGCCACTTCTCATCCTCAAAGCGATGCTTCCTAGGTTGTCAAAGTTAATCGCGGTGACGATGGCTTCTTTGCTGGCTTTCCTGGCAGCTTCTTCTTGCATAAGAGATAATTCGCGTCCCATTCCCTCTTTTCTGTAATTTTGTTGAACCAAAGTACCATCAGCCCACGCTTCTTGGCTATCTGGGCCAAGATCTGTTACGGACGAACTAGCGACGATCTTATCGCCGTCACAAGCCAGAATAACTACTGTGTCTCCTGCGCTAATTTTTCTTTTTAATTTTTCGACCCTTAAATCTCGAGACTCAGTAGAATCCTGGCGCTCAAATCTGTTGTCATCTTCAAATCTAAGATAAGAGGTAATGGCTTCGGTATCATCGGGATCAATGATTGATATGAATAATTTTTTTAATTTTTCACTCCTTATCCCCGGGGTGAGTTCCCCTCTATCTGCTGTCATATTGTTTATAATTAACCCGTATGTTTATTACTCCAACAATAATCACAAAAATCAGCAATAAATTTAAATCAAAATAATTGGAAATCAAGCCCTCTTTGAGTAATTCTAGCACAAAATAAACCAACCAGGTAATTAAGGAGATGCAGAAAATATCATGGATAAATTTTTTAAAAATATTAGTCATCGGAATAAAAATTTAAGGCGAGAGAATAAAATAAACCCTTTTACCCTTTCCATAAGGTCCGGCCAGCTGTTAATCGGCTCTTTAATAAATTCTATTTCTATTTTTCGGAAAATAATTTCCTGGCCGGAAGTATCGAGCCCGTGTGAGGAAACTAGAAAATGCAAGCGATTGTTTTCTAATTTGGAACCAACGAGATCATATTCAACTATGCCCACCTGCCAAGAGCCTTCGGCGCGGGCGTAATTAATATCTTTCAATCGCCATTGCCAGGCGGACAGATCAACGGCCGGACCAATTTGTAATTTGATCTCCGAAGATTTCTGATACCAGACAGTCAGGCGCGCAGTAGTAAAGTTTTGTGGCAAACGTACATCAAAATAAACCGGGTCAATCACCATTTTTTGCTGGCAATATTTACTCTCGTCTATTTTAATTTTTTCTATATCCAAAACCCGACCGTGCGGCGACCAAACAGAAACAAAGGGATTCAAACTGCAGAAGTCATAATCGACTACCAAGCGGCCACTGGGAGAAAAATCTTGATATAACAAATAGCCCAGAAAGATGATGGGGATGACAATTAAGATAAAACGAATGTATTTATAAGAAGACATGGTAATTTTAACTTCCAAGATACAAGATACAATTTCCAAATAAGCGCCAAGTTCTAAATTTCAATATTAAAGATATACTGTTTATTGTTTGTTGTTTGCTGTTAATTGCAGTTTGTACAGCCAATCAGTGCCCAAAACTTTCTCCCCATCAATAATTTCTAGGCCATAGGGCTGAAAATAGCGCCGAGAAATTGAAGCCACATCGGCTGGCCGGGCAAAAGTATAATAATAAAGCGGCCGCAATTTGGCCAGCGTGGCTACTGACTCATAATCAAGCGGTACAGCCAGCTCGGTAATAACTTTTGGCCGCTCGGGAAAAAATATTTTATCCGCTTGCTTGTAAATCAAGACAATATCATCAGGGCCAAGTAATTTATTAACTAAAGCTGATTTCGTTCGGGCTTCGCTCAGATTTTTCAGAAGAAATAAACTTTCATCTTTTTGACGCAAGACAACATTCATGGTAGGTAAGAAAATGGCGCCAATGATCAAAAAAGAAAATAAAGATTGATAAAATGTTTTGCGTTTTTTGAGCGGTGTGAGAAGATTGCTGATTTGCCAGATAACCGTGGCAATAAGCGGAAGTAAAACTAAATAAATCGGCAACCAATAACGCAAGTAAGAGGTGCCAAGCGATAAATTTGATCGGTCAATGCGATCAGTGATGGACCAAGAACCATAGAATATTAATAAGTAAGCAGTAAGTAGTAAGCAGTAAGCGAGGTAAGTAATTCTCTTTTTATAATTAATTTTAATTAGTTGCATCGGCAAAATAGCGAACAAAAAAGCGCCGACAAACGCAAGCGAGCCCCAGAGCGGGAAAAGCTGATAGAGATAATTGAAGCTATTGGTTAAAATTGATTTGGGATCAAGACCAAAAGGGGTAATAAGAATTTGGAACAGGACACCAGCGCTGCCAGCCCCAAAATCAGATAGGGCCATACTGACGGCCTGATATCCGGCCGAGAGTAAGGAACCATAAAGAATCTGGTTGTAATAAAACAAAATAATTAAGGGAATAAAACCGGCAGCCAGAAATAAAATTAACCCGGGCCAATAAATTTTTTTGAAGTGAACAATAAAAATCAGCAAGACAGTCAGAGCAATCCAGACAAACTCTGAAGTGCGAGTGACAATGGCAAAACCGAGAAGCAGGCCGGAGAGGAAATAAGTAACTAGTAACTGGCCCGCCTCGACTCGCTGTCGTTCGTCGACGCGAGGCGGGTAACTAGTAACTAGTAACTTACCAGATTTCGATTTTGTGGTTTTTAATTTGTGATTTATTTTACTCGCCTCGCTGAAGCTATGGCGAAGCGGGAAATTTAAGATTAAAAATTTAAAGTTTGGACTCGGAATTTCCTCCAAAACTTTCCACAGCAAATAAACCCCCATAATTAGCAGGCTCATGAACAACACATTGTGGTACATGCCGCGGCAGGCATAATAAAACCAAGCCGGAGCGAACGATAAGAGCACCGCGGAAATCACGGCCAAGGATTCAGAGTGAAAAAGTTTTTTTAGCAAAAGATAAAAAAAGAAAATACCCAGCGCGGAGAAAAACGGGGTGAGATATGGAATAATGCCCAAACCAAAAATTTTGGCCAGAAAGCCATAAATAAAGATCAATCCCATAAACGAGCCTGGTACATTTTTGCCAGCAACTACATTGACACTGCGGGGATGAATTAAATTATTGCCAGGGCCATTTAATTCTTCAAAATAATAAAGGGGTTGACCAGTGGCAAATTGTTTGATCCAAAAGTAGTTAGCGGTTTCGTCTGGAGAAGAAAACTTGGGACTCTCCCCTGCACCGGCTGGATTCATTGTCAGAAGATTAAAATGGGCATAAATACAAAAAAAGACTAGGCAAAATATGCCTAAAAATATGGCTGTTTGATATTTTTTAAGCCAGCTAATCATGCTTTAATTATGGCGGAAAAACTGGGAAAAGTAAATGTTATTGACTTGCACTAATTATTGTAATAAGGTGTGATTAAACACACAGATAAAAAACCAACTAAATATAAGGGGGCAAATAAAATGGGCTATATTTTTTCAAGAGAAGAAATTTTGGAGGGAATAGTTCCCACGATTGATGATTATTGGGAACTAAAGAAAGAATTGCCAGCCAAATTACGGCAATGGTGTCAGGATGGTAAAATAGTGAGCGCTATTCTTGGCGGATCAGTTTTCCTGCATTCAAACAAGCGTCTAATTGGATCTGATGTTGATCTAATGGTTACGCTTAACGACCTTAAACATTTATTTGAAATTAGCTCGGGCATTGATAAGTTGAGCAAGAGGAGGAAAATCAGAATAGAGTTTGCACCACTTGTAACTATGAACTGGCTACAAAATGGATTTCATTCTATTGGGTGGGTTCATTATGCCCATCTTGTTAGCGATAAGTCAGTGGTTATTGGTAAAAATGTTTTGGCTAGTGATATATTGATAACCCATTTATCTTTGAAACAAGATGTTATTCATTTCTTTGATAGGCTGGCAAAAAAGTTTCCACCAATGGCGCTGACTTTTTGCAACAAAGATGAGAAATATTACATGGCGATTGAAAATTTACTCCGCCACACCATGTATATTGTCTTGTATATGATAATATACAAAATGGGGAAATTACCCCTGTTAGATGGTGAAATATTACCAAAAAACCAATGGGTAAAGAAGTATAAAAAACTATACCCCCGGGTAGACACAATCACCACGGAAAACGTCTTCCGCTTATTCTTCTACTACCGGGAAATGATGAGTAGATACCATCAAGCCAGTGATAAGGAAGCTTTCTGGGCACAACAATATCTCCCATTTTTGACAGAGGTGGAATCCCAGCTAATCGGTGTGCTGGGGTTCGCCTACCGAAACCGTTTGGAATTAAACAAAGCCTGCTAGAAATAGTAGACTTTTAATATTTCATAAAAAATATTTGTCAAATGAAAACACCCACCGAATCGGCGGGTGTTTGGTAGTATGGGGAATTAACGCTTAGCCCACTGTGGGTCGCTATGCTCCTTAAGGAAACCCCCCGGTTTCCTTAATATTCCTTCCCTCTTTTGAGGTTGGGAAAATAACTTTTCCCAAACCCTTTGGCCACAGTGTGGCCAAACTTAACGTTTAGCCCACTGTGGTGCGCGTCTGGCTTTCTTCAGGCCTGGTTTCTTTCTTTCTTTGGCACGAGGGTCGCGAGTAACATAACCATTGGAACGCAGGGCTGGTTTGTAACTATCAGTCATTTTGATTAAAGCCCGAGCAATGCCCAAGCGACAGGCTTCGGAACCAGATTGAAGTCCCCCGCCAATAACCTTAATATCAGCATCAACCTTGCCGGCCAGTCCTACGGCTTCAAAAGGCAATTCTAAATTTTGGGCGTAAAGCGGATAGCTGTAAAAAGTTTTATAGTCCTTGCCGTTGACAGTCAGTTTACCTGAACCATTGGCAAAAAGTCTGACTCTGGCTACAGAAGTCTTGCGGCGGCCAAGACCATAATAATAAGTACCGGTTT
>JAAZMX010000034.1 GCA_012798565.1 Candidatus Kuenenbacteria bacterium | reverse complement strand
CGCCAAAGATCAAGACATATTAAACCGCGTTCCTGGTAATTTCTCATAAGATAAAATACATTAGAATTAACCTTTGATTTTACCCAAAACTTTTACTTTGGGCAATTTATGGGTGTTACCTATGTATCTCATCTTCTGCACCGCAAAACCAAAAAACAGGCTAAAAGCCTGTTTAAAAAAATTTATCCTTCCCCGAGGACATCGGGGGAAGGATCCCGTGTCTATTCTAATACTGCTTTAATACGTCGAACTCCCGCCGAGCTAGCTTCCTCTTTTATGATTCTAAAATGTCCCATCCCCCCTGTCCTCTCCACATGTGGCCCGCCGCAAATCTCTTTGGAAAAACAAATATCCCCACCACCCACGGAATACACCTTTACCTTTTCTCCATACTTATCCGCGAATACCCCAATAGCGCCTCGGACTTTGGCTTCCTCGGCCGTCATTTCCGCGCATTCCACGGCCACATTTTTTTGGATTATTTCATTCACTAAATCTTCCACTTGTTTAATCTGCTCAGCCGTCATTTTTTCCGGATGGGAAAAATCAAATCGCAAACGCTCTTCTGTAATATTAGAACCTTTCTGAAAAACGTGCTCGCCCAAAACTTGTCTCAAGGCCGCGTTCAAAAGATGCGTCGCCGTATGATACGCTGTCACTTTTTCTGAATGATCGGCCAGTCCGCCTTTAAATTTTCCCGCCGCCGCAGTGCGCGACAACTCTTGGTGCTTTTTAAATTCTTCCTCAAAGCCAACCTCATCAACTTCCAAACCATTTTCTTTGGCCAATTCTTTTGTCAACTCCAACGGAAACCCATATGACTGATAAAGATCAAATGCCGACTTCCCATCCACTGCATTTTTGCTTTCATGCTTTAATGTTTTAATGCTTTCATGAAAAACTTTCAGCCCCTCCTGCAATGTCTTCCCGAACTTCTCTTCCTCTGCCACTAAATTATCCATAATAAATTTCCTGTTTCGTTCCAATTCCGGATAAGCCTCACCCATTATTTCTATCACCACTGCGGCAATTTTATCCGTGAAATTTTCTTGAATGTCAATCATCCGGCCATGGCGAATCGCCCGGCGAATCAATTTTCTGACCACATAACCCTGATCCACATTAGATGGTGCGATACCCAGATCATCGCCCATAATCATCACCGCCGCCCGCAGATGATCGGCAATAATCCGCATCGACCTCTTTACATCCTCCCCTAACTTAGGGGAGGTGTCCGCTACTGCGGACAGAGGAGTATCATCTTCATCTCCTCCTCTCTTTTCTAATGATAAGACCGGGATGAGGTATTTCTTACCACTCAACTCCTCAATTTTCAAAATTATCGGCCAAAAAAGATCTATCAAATAATTATCGTCAAAACCATTCAAGATCGCCAAATTTCTCTCTAGCCCAGTACCATTATCAATATTCTTTTGATGAGCCAATATATAATTATTCTCACCCTTCTTTTCATACTGCATCAAAACATCGTTGCCGATCTCCACCCATCTTTTATCGCTCGGCTCAAATGACTCTGGCACTGACGTTTCCTTATCCGACCAATAAAACATCTCAGTACATGGCCCACACGGCCCGCCAGAGCCAGACGGCTCCCACCAATTATCCGCTTTCGGCAAATAAACTATCCTTTCTTTTTTTATTCCCAGCGACCGCCAAACACTAGCCGCCTCTTCATCCACTGGAGCATTGTCATCACCGGCAAAAACAGTAAATGCTAGTCTGCCTTTATCCAACCCCAGCCCATTGGTCAAAAATTCATAACTCATCTTTATTGCCTCTTCTTTAAAATAATCACCGAGTGACCAATGTCCCAACATTTCAAAAAAAGTATGGTGAATTTTATCACCCACCTCATCAATATCACCGGTGCGGATACATTTTTGTGAATTAACCAATCTAGCGCCGGCTGGGTGCTTTTCGCCCAAAAGAAACGGCACCAAAGGGTGCATACCCGCCGTGGTAAACAAAACCGACGGATCATTTTCCGGCATCAAAGACGCGCTGGGTATTGGCGTGTGCCCTTTGGCTTTAAAAAAATCTATATACTTTTGTCGTAATTCTTTGGCAGTAATCATATAAAAATCTTAACAAAACTAGCTCAGTAAATCAAGCTATTGACATAAATCATCACCCGAAGGGTGATACCAAAATTTTGATTTTTGATTTTTGATTTTTTAATTTCTACTGTCTATCGCCTCATTCACCAATTTGTCCGCCAATTTGTTCTGTTCGCGCGGCACGTGCCGAAAAGTCACTTTGCGAAATTGCTGTCTGAGGTTATAAATCTTAATGAATAATTTTCCCAGATCTTCATTTTTTACCTTGTACTCACCATTTAACTGTTTCACCACCAATTCCGAGTCCAAGACAAAACCCAATTCTTCAGCGCCCATTTTTTTTGCTTCTTCCATCGCCAGAATCACCGCGCTGTACTCGGCCACATTATTGGTCGCCTCGCCGATATATTTTTTATGCGTAGCCAATAATTTCTCTCCGCTCTCGTCAAATATCACCAAGCCCACGCCTGCCGGCCCCGGATTGCCTCTCGCTCCACCGTCAGTAAAAATAGTAAGACTTTCATGCTTATGCATATATCTTGTTTTAATGCTTAAATATTTATATGTTTAAACGAGCTTTAAATCCACAATCTTAAACTGCAATTCTCTATTCCCGTTCCACTCATTCACTCCAAATTCATATACCACATCTACCCGGTCGCCAACTTTGATTTTTTCAATCCATTCACCGCTCAACCCAAAGCCCACAAATTTCCTGGTCAGCTTGGTATTCGTATCACTCAAAGCAAATCGCAAATGTTGCCCCATTGTGCCCATTGTATTTATCTCTTCCACGCGCAGATTTTTGGTTATAAATAATGGCTCCCTATTGCCCTCGCCAAACGGCTCAAATTTTTCCAACGCATCAATGATCTCCCAGCTGGCTTCTTTTAGGGTCATTTCCGTCTCAATAAAAATGCTTGGAATTAATTCCACCCCGGCTAATTTATCTTCCGCGAGTTGCCCGATTTTAGTTTTAAATTTTTCATAATTTTCTTCTCCGATAATCGTCAAACCGCACGCCTGCTCGTGCCCGCCAAATTCCGCCAAAAATTCACGGCACTGATTCAACGCTCCGGTAATATCGAATTCCGGCACGCTCCGGCCCGAAGCCACGTACTCGTTCCCGGACTTGCCAAAAACAATCACCGGCCGATTAAACTTATCGCACAGCTTCCCCGCCACCAGTCCGACCAAGCCTGGCGACCAACCATCATAGGTACTAAACAATATTTTCTCTTTTTCACTCGGCTCTCCAATCTGTTCCCAGGATATCTTTAACATTTCTTCGGTTGCCTTCTGACGTGCTTGATTTTTCTGATTCAAGTCATTAGCAATCGCCAAAGCGTCGGCCTCATCTCCGGTCACCAAAAGCTCATAAGCTGTATTGGCGTGATCCATCCGGCCGGCGGCATTCAACCTTGGCGCGATCTGGAAAGCCACCCCATGGGTATCCAATTCACTCGCTTGGGCCAAACCCATCAATTCTCTCAAGCCCAAACGCTGTGTTTTGTTCAAAACAATCAGACCCCACTTCACCAATGTCCGGTTCTCCTCCAAAAGCGGCATCGCATCGGCAATCGTACCGATGGCCACCAAATCCAACAACCATTTCTCGAAAGCATCGTTATTTTGTTTTTTATCACTGCGCAATAATGCTTGCGCCAATTTAAACGCTACTCCCACCCCGGCCAATTTTTTGAAAGGATATTTCTCTTTTTTCAATGTTGGACAAATCACCGCCAAGGCTTCCGGTATTTCCGCCGGCTCCAAATGATGATCGCTAATGATCACTTCCATACCTCTTTCTTTGGCCAAAGCTACCTCTTTTTTATTGGAAATACCGCAGTCCACTGTGATGATCAGTTTTGTTCCGCTCTTGGCCAGCTCTTCTACCGCTTCCTCGTTCATGCCATAGCCTTCAGTCAAGCGGTTGGGAATATATACTTTTAAATTTCTCGCTCCGAGCCTTTGTAAAGTCAAAAACATCACTGCCGTGGCCGTCACTCCGTCTGCGTCATAATCCCCATAAATGACAATTTTCTCCTGTTTGTCCAAGGCCTGAAAAATTCTCTCCACCGCCACCTTCATTTCCCTAAATAAAAACGGCTCTCCTTGATCTCGCAAATAATCCGGTCCCAAAAATTGGTCAATCTTGTCTTGAGTATCCAAATCCCGATTGAAAAGCAGCTGCAAAACAACCAAATTTATCTCCGGAAATTTATCCGCCCACTCTCCGTTATATTTATCTTTGATAATCCACTTTTTTGTCATATCCCCCATTTTACCATATCAATACAAATCTACAAATATTTACCAATATACAAATAATTCTTATTTATATTTTAACTTTCCCATTCAAATCATCAAACTTTGGAATTTATTTGTATATTTGTAATAGATTTGTAATTCGTATTATTTACCTCTCTTTAACCTTTATGTTATAATATTCTTACCAGACAATTAGTCTCTTTTTTATGTTAAAAACTTTTTTTTCTCCCCATTCCATCGCCATCATCGGCGCTTCCACCAAAACGGAAAAAATTGGCGGTATTATTTTGAATAATCTTCTTGCCAACCGCTTCCCAGACCAAATCTATCCAGTCAATCCCAAATACCAGCAAATCAAAGATCTGAAATGTTATCCTTCCGTCAAAGAAATAAAAAAAGAAATTGATTTGTGTCTCATCGCCACGCCAGCGCCCACTGTCCCGGCCATCTTGAGTGAATGCGCCACCCTTCCCAAACCCCTCAAAAACTTTATCATTATTTCCGCCGGTTTTTCCGAGGCTGGACCTGCCGGCCAAAAACTGGAACAGCAAATCTCCGAGTTGGCCCAAAAATATAATCTGAAAATCATCGGCCCCAACTGTCTCGGTATTATCAATACCCAAAACGGCCTCAATGCCTCTTTCGCTCCCAATAATTTTCTCTCCGGTTCTATTGGTTTGATTTCTCAATCCGGTGCTTTTGCCGCCGCCCTCCTTGATCTTGGCAAAAGAGAAAATCTTGGCTTTTCCTCGCTGGCCACTATTGGTAATAAAACTGTCCTTGATGAAACCGACTTCCTGGCCTATTATGCCTCTGATAAACAAACCAAGGTCATTGGTCTTTATCTGGAAAATATCAAACGCGGCCCTGAATTTCTGGCTGCCCTTCAAAAAATCTGCCCCCAAAAACCAGTTATCATCATCAAAGCTGGTGTTACGGAAAAAACCCAAGCCGCTATCATCTCACACACTGGCGCCATGGCTGGTGATGAAGAGGTAGCCGAATCTCTGATCGCTGACTGCGGTGGCATCATTGCTCATAGCCTTGGTGAATTTCTCGGTTATCTCAAAATATTCTCTTATTTCAAAGCTCCCGCCAATAATACTGTCGCCCTTGTCACCAATGCCGGCGGCCCGGGTATTATCGCCGCTGATTTGGTAGCCAAAAGCAAAATCCTGAATCTCCATGAATTCTCCACGGCGGAAAAATTTTATCTCCAAAAACAATTGCCAGAAGCCAGCTCTTTTGGCAATCCCTTGGACCTGCGTGGCGACGCCAACCATGTCCGCTATGAAGCTGCCATAAAAGAACTTTCAAAAAATAAAAAAATTGGCTCGCTTATCGTCCTCGCCACTGCTCAAGTTCAGACCAACCCCCCCGCCATCTGGCAAACCATCATCTCCGCCCAAAAATATTGTCATTTCCCGGTCGTACCGGTTATTATGAGCGCGATTATTGCCAAATCCATCGCCCCCGACACCCAGCTGTCCAATTTTGACGACCCGCTCTACGCCGTCCGGTCGCTGGAAAAATATTATCTCTGGCAGAATAAAAAAAATATTAATATTGCTTTGACTCAACCAGTGAAAATATCAACGCGCCAGAAAAAAAATAACCATTATCTGGAGCAGATAAAAAATCGCCAGCGCTCTATTCTTCTTTTTAGCGAAGCTCTCTACCTTGGCCAATCATATCACCTCAATATTCTGCCCGCTCCACGCTTTAATTCTCTTGATCCTCAAAAAATCAGCTATCCTACCGTCCTGAAAATAGACAGCGATAAAATTCTTCACAAAAACAAAGAAGGTGGTCTGATTCTTAATATCAAAAGTCCCGAACAATTACTAAGCTCAGCCAAAATCCTCCAAACCAAATTCCCCCAAACCGATCTTATCGTTCAGCCGCAAATCGAATCCGGCCTCGAGCTGATTATCGGCCTAAAGCGTGACAATAACTTCGGTCCAGTCATCATGCTCGCCCTCGGCGGCATCGCTACGGAAATTTTCAACACCAAAATATTTTTCTCACCCCAGGGCACACCAAAATACTTCAAAGAAAAAATTACAAACTCACCTCTTGGTCGTCTCTTGGCCAAACAAAAAATAGATCTCCACTTGGTAATTGAAAATCTAAAACTTGTCAGCGCTCTCGCCCTGGAAAACCCTACGGTTAAAGAGCTCGACCTCAATCCCATCATCTTCTATCCTGATCAACCGCCAATAATTGTGGACATCAAAGTTATTCTGGAATAAATTTCCTCACCAAAAATACCCCTCACGGGGTATTTTAAAATGCAGATAATAAAATCATAAACATCCCGCGCCAGCGGGATACCAAAATTTTGATTTTTGATTTTTAAATTTTAAAATATTCGCCAAATCATCCACCCAGCTACTGCCAAAAGCGATCCCAAAACTAACTGTCCCCAAGTGTGTTTCTTTTGCGCTTGGCGCGACCACCACACCACGGGCACCAAAATAATCAACCACCAATATTGCCAATTATAAAATTCATTCATCAACAAAACCGCGATCGTATAGCCCAAAGCGTGCCCGCTCACTTTATAGCGAAAATTTATCACCAACATCATTATTCCCAGAATCACCGCTACCAATAATAGTTTGGTAATAATCTTTGGTCCGCCTAGTCCCCAAGTCAAAATCATACCCAAGGCCCAATAAAAAATCACTGCCAACAAATACGGCGTGCGCTCTTCTTTTTTGGTAAAATCAATATCGGTAATCTTGCCCTTTTTAAAAGCCAGCCACAAAGTCAAAAGCGGCAAGCCAACCAAAAAAACCAAAAGTTCCGCTGACCACATAGTTCGGCTATGGCCATCCATAGCTGGCGACGATATCACTGCCACCCCAAGTAGCCCCAACCACAAAAGCGGCTCAAATATTCTAGAAATAACATAAGCGATCTTCTCTTTTAGATTTTTATCTTTTCCAAAAAATAAAATCATTTATTGTTTATTGCTAATTGTTTATTGTGTATAGATAAATCGCCACTTCCTCTTCGTTTGGTTTACTTACCTCTTTATTCTTCAATTATTCCTCCGCCCAAACAGTATCCGTCGTCATAAAAAACCGCGTATTGCCCGGCCGCGATACCGGCGTCTGCTTGCTCTAATTTTACCTTAATTTTTCCTTTTTGGCCAAAGGTCAGCCAACACTGATAAAAATTTTTCCCGTGTCGGATCTTCACTTTTAAATTTTTCTTTCCCGGCCAGCGGCCCAAAATCCACTTGACATCACCAACCGTGAATTCATCTCTTCGTTTCTCGACTACCTCGCTCTCGCGCCCAATATAAATAATATTTTTCTTGATATTTTTTTTGACCACGTACCACGGTCCGCCCGACAATTTGATGTCCTTCCTTTGACCAATCGTATAATACCAAAATCCTTCGTGCTCTCCCATCTTGTCTCCGGTTTTAATATTAATCAAATCACCCTCTTTCTTCCCCAAATGCGCTTCCAAAAAATCACGATATTTTATCTTGCCCAGAAAACAAATCCCCTGGCTGTCTTTGCGGTCTTTGTTTGGTAAATTATATTTTCTGGCCAATTTTCTCACTTCCTCTTTGGTATATTGGCCAATGGGAAATATCGCTCGCGCCAACTGCTCCTGGTTCAAGCGCGCCAAAAAATATGTCTGATCTTTGATTTTATCCGGTGAACATTTTAAATAAAATTTTCTCCCCCTGCCCGAGGGGGAGTCCTCCCCGATTAATATCGGGGAGGGAGGAGGTGGGAGGTTTTCCCCTCCTCTCTGAGGAGGGGTGACCCGAGCTCGCCGAGGGACAGGGTGGTGTTCCTCTACTTGCGCGTAATGCCCCGTTGCCACCTTTTCAAAATCCTTACCAATATAATCATAAAACACCCCAAACTTTATAAATTGATTGCACAAAATATCCGGATTGGGTGTCCGCCCGGCTTTGACCTCTTTAATGGCTTCAGCCACCACTCTCGCCCAATATTCTTTTTGCAATGGCACTATTTCCAAGGGCACCTTCGCCTGCTTGCAAACCTTTTCTAAATAACCCAAATCTTCTTCCCAGGGACATTTGCCCAGAAAAGAATATTTATCCTCCATCCAAATTTTAATATAAAAAGCCGTCAGCTCATGGCCTTGGTCTTTGAGTAATCTCAAAGCCACTGAGCTGTCCACGCCGCCTGATGCAAGTACTGCTATTTTCATAAAAAATAATTTTATCTTGAGGAGATTGCGATAGAAGATCCCGTTTTTAAAATATCAATCAATGAATATTGTTTTCTCGTTGATCTACTGTTCGTGTATATATTTTACAATTCACAAACTTATCTGGATATATCTCCCACTGTAAATTATTGTACTCAATTTTATAACCCAACTTATTTAGTATCTTTTCTTCCAAAAATGATGAATAAATTAATACTGCTACTTTTTGTCCACCAATATGCTTGGCCACCCTCTCTAGTTGCTCATAAATCTTCTCCGCTAAATTATCTTCACTTTCACTGTTTTTTACAGCAAACACTTGTACATAAATAATTTTACCAGCCGTCTCAAAATAATTACTAAACCTGTGAAAATAAGGAATTGCCTTAACCTTATTCAGCCTAGTAAAAATTACTACTGCCAATAGTTCCCCGGTGGTATTAAATAACCCCCAGCACCCATTGGGATAATTAATTAAATAATCTTTTATCAATTCCTTAAATTTATCCCTAGCCTCTTTTTGCCAAAGCTTCTGCCATTCTTTACCCTGCCAATACATTTTTTCTTCCATCTCAAGAATATCTTCCAAATTATTTAATTCCAATTTTTTAAACTCCATAATAAATAGCTTAATATCCTTTAATTTCATCTTATCCCAAATAAACTATTTTCACAAATAACCATTATCAAAAATCCCTCGTCCTGCTCCTCCGGTAGGACTCGAACCTACAACATCTACGTTAACAGCGTAGCGTTCTACCTTTGAACTACAGAGGAGCACGACTAGGGATTTAAAAACCCGCCTCTCTTTGGGCGGGTTCGTCAGTCTTTCTATTTCAAAACTAACCAACCCGCCAGCGGTTATTATTGTTATTATTGAAATTGTTGGTTAATCTTTGCATAATGTGGTTATTATATACTACCTTTATCTCTTCTGTCAATTTAATTACTATATCAACTTTTCTCCGCTTTTTGTTTTTCCTTCAACATATCCTCAAAATACACCGCGATAGCCGCCGCTACCGGCACGCCCAAAAGCCCGCCCACAATACCGCCGATCCTCGCGCCGATCAAAATCACCATAATCACAATAATCGGATTTAGTCCCACGACTTTCTGCATCAACTTGGGCACGATAATCTGATTTTCCAATTGCTGTACGATAAAGTACCAGGCCGCCACGAAAATAATCTTGGTCCAGGAATCGGACGACACCACCAGAACCGCGATCAAGCCCGACAGCCATGGACCGAAATAAGGAATAATTTCCAAAATACCGGCTACCAAAGCCAAGAGCAAAGCATACTCCACCCCCAGAAACAACAAACCAAAATAAACCATCACTCCCACGATAAAACACAAAAGCAATTGTCCGCGGAGCCACAAACCCACTTTCATTTCCATTCTGCCCACCAAATCCATTATATACTCCCGATGTTTGGGCGGTACCAAATGTTTTAGAAATCTCTTCAGCCCGCTTTCTTCCACGGTGATATAAAAAGTCATCACCAAAACCACGAACAACGACAAAATGCCGCCGAAAATACTGGCCACTGTCACAAAGATACTTTTGGTCGCCTGCGCCAAGGTGGAACTCAAAGTCTGCAAAGTTGTCACCACCGAATCACTGCTGACTGTTGTCAATCCCTCGTTACTATTCTGCTGCAAAGTATGGATACCCACTGATATTTTTTCGTAATAATCAGGGATGTTATTGATCATCTGTAATATCTGTTCGGTCATTGCCGGTACGAGCATCACCACAATCAAACTGAACATCGCCAACAACACCACGTAAATCACCAAAATAGAAACCGCTCTCGGCACCTTATATTTTTGCAGCCAATCAACCCAAGGGTCAATCGCCGCCGCAAAAATTACCGACACGAACAATAGCGCCAGTATGTCCCTGATCAGATAAACAAAAAACAATAAAAATAAAACCCAAACCACCCGCATGATTGATTTGTAGGAAATCGCTGCCGCGCTGGCGTTGCTTTTGCTAAGCATATGTTTTTATTTTAAAATTTTTAAAAAATTATTTTTTTGCTTTTCCTCAAACGGACCGATCAGCGCCAAGTTCAATCGTTCTCTGGCCAACAGCTGTTTGGCTAATTTCATTATATCACTTTCCTTCACCCCCAACAATTCCCGTATTTTCTGCTCTGGTGTCTTTACCTCTCGGCCAAACATCGCCTGTGTCCCATACCAAATCGCCATCGTATCCGTGTTATCGCTCTCCAGGCTGACGCCGCCGCGCAAATATTCTTTAGCTTCGGCCAGTTCTGTTGCTTTGACTTGATGGTTAACTGTCTCCTGGAGTTCCGACCAAATTGATCTTATTGCCAATTCTATTTTTTCCGTATTCAAACCAGCCGTCACTGCAAATAAGCCCGTATCCTCGAATTGCTCAGCGTTAGAATTGATGTAATAACATAAACCCAGCTTTTCCCGGATATTCAAAAATAATCTGGAACTCATGCCCCCGCCAAGTATTGTATCGAGTAGAGTCAAAACTGGTATTTGTTTATGATTGTATGGCAAAGCCCGAACCGCCAAAGCTAAATGCACTTGATCTGTTTTTTTATGGTGAATCAAAATCTTCGGTCCCTTCTGACCGCCGACCACCTTTTTAAATTTTGGCTGTCCTACTCGCCGCCACTGGCCAAAATATTTCTCCACCTGTTTGACTGCCCGATTATGATCCACTCGGCCGGCGATGCTCACCACCATTCTTTGCGGTTGATAATATCGCTTGATATAATTTAGCAAATCAGCGCGCCGCATCTGCTGCAAACTTTCCCTGGTGCCAAGAATATGTCGGCCCAACGTACTGTCGCTAAATAATAAATTCATCATCAAGTCATAAATATAACGCACTGGCGTATCTAAATACATGTTCAATTCCTCCAGGATAACACCACGCTCACGTTCCATCGCCGCCGCGTCAAATAAAGAATTATTCATCATATCGGCGAGTACTTCCAAGGCCCGGCCACTATGTTCTTTTGGTATGCGATTGTAGTAAACAGTATGGCCTTGATTGGTAAACGCATTCAAATAACCGCCTACGCCTTCAATGCTTCTGGCAATATCCTCCGGCCGCGGCCTATCCTTGGTTCCCTTAAAAAACATATGCTCCAAAAAATGTGACACCCCAGCTACCTTTTGATTTTCATAGCGCGAACCTACACCCCAAAAAATACTCGTCGTCACCCCATGCGCCGCGGGCATGTTGTGAGTAATGACTTTGATTCCGTTTTTCAGTTGGGTCAATTTATACATAATTCAATAATTCTAAATTTTAATTTTATCTCTCTCTTTTCCCTTCTCTGTCATTCCCGCGGAAGCGGGAATCCAAACAAAAAAATAAAGAGAAATAAGCTAGCAAAAATAATGAGGCGTGGATCCTCGAGTCAAACTCGAAAATGACAGAAGAAATACTTATTTATTATACTCTATTTATTGCATCGCCCAAAATCAAACCGCGCCAGATTTCTTTCTCCGGCGCGAATCCTGATTATATAGACAAATATTTGACACATGATTATTTCACCCCGTCGGAATCTCCCAAAAATGGACTCTGATAACGTGCCCCTTAAATCCACCTTAAGAAATCAAAAAGTCTTTTTACTTAATTCTTCCAACCTTTTTAGCCATTCCTGATTCTTTACGCTTCTCAATCTTTTGTCCTGGCTGTATCTTGAGTATAATTCAGCAATTTGATTAGCTGCCCTTTCCCACTGTTCCGGTGTAGTCTTTGCCCCACGACCATACAAGCTACCAAAGGCTTGCGCTAAATTTCCAAACCCCGGAATCAAGCCAACTCGTTCTTCAAAAAAACCCAAATAATGATTAAACTTTAATTGATTTGGATCTTCTTCTTTCTGTTCCCCTTTTTCATTTGTAACAGTAGACATCAACCTCTCAATCTTTTCCCGTCCCGCCTTGATTTCTTCCTCAGTTAGCCCACCGACCGCCTGCTCTTGATTTGAGATCGGTGTTCTTTGCCCTCCAGTGCTTCCCTGTCCCTTTTCTCGCTGATCTGTCTGTGAACCAAGGGTTTTTTCTATCTGTCCAATATCAGATTCTACTTGCTCATACAAAGCAAAGATCTTTGCAGTCCTACCGTTCTCACTAGATCGAAGAATTTCACCCATTTTTCTTGTTTTCTCTAATATGTCAGAGGCGAAGACAACGGCGTAAGAACCATCTCCAAATTTATCATAAATACGTCTACTTATATTGCGATAAGCCTGCCCATGGAGCAAATTACCCATAATAAAATCTGCTTCTCGTAAATCTTCCGGTCGGCCTTCTGATAGCAAAGCATTCAAATTATTTAAATCTCCCTGTTCTACTGCTGCCAATATCCTCTCATCAGGATCAGTGGAGTCAAATTTAATCGCTTCCCCCTGCATAATTCTAATAGTTTTATATACTTGGTCGAACTCCCCTACATATCTTTCAACCTCTGGTCTGCTAAATGACTTATCTATACACTCCTTCACCGTATCATCAATCTCTCTCCTTCTCTCATCAGGAGATTTAATAGTATTTCTATCATAAACAGGTTGATTTTCCTGCCGGCCGCTCTCTGCGATTGGCTCAATCTCCCGTACATCTTTCATGGGCGGGAAACCTGGATGAAACTCTGATGTTTCAATACTCATATAAATCATCTTCATTGGTTCAATCCTGCAGATTGAACCAAATATTTATTAATCAGCACCACCCCCTACCCCCTCCTCGACTGAGGAGGGGACGCTCACGCGCCACGTCCAGCAACAATAAAACAATCCGCCAGCCGGCGGAAGCAATTTAATAATTTTTTCCTTTTACTAGTTACAAGTTACTAGCTACTTCTCCAGCTTCTCTCGCAGATAATCTTTTAATTCACCAATAGCAATCCGTTCCTGTCCCATCGTCAGAATATCTCTCACCGTCACCTTTTTATCATTGGCGGTTTCAAAATCAACGGTCACGCAATATGGCGTGCCAATTTCATCTTGCCTCCGATAACGTTTGCCAATCGAGCCAGTCTCATCATACTGCGTCATCCAATTTTCCGCCAAATTATCTTTAATCTCATGCGCCACTCTTTGTAATTCTTCTTTTTTACTCAACGGCAAAACCGCCACCTTGATCGGCGCCAAACTTTTATGCAAATGCAAAACGACTTCTTTTTCGTGCTTGGCTTCCTCATCACCCGAACGCGTCTCTACTTCTTCATAGCCATTCAAGAGAAACGCCAACATCGCCCGACCCGCTCCGTCTGATGTTTCTACAATATAAGGCACATACTTTTCATTAGTCACTGGATCAATATAACTCAAATCCACTCCCGAATACTGCGAGTGCCGGCTCAAATCCCAGTCACTCCGATTGTGCACCCCAGCCAATTCTTTCCAGCCGCCAAAGGGCGAATCAAATTCAATATCCCAGGCCGCTTTGGCATAATGCGCCAATTCTTCCTTGCTGTGCCGCCGCCAACGGATAAATTCATCTTTCATACCCAAATCTTTGTACCATTTCATCCTCTGCTCTTTCCAATAGTCATACCATTTATCCGCCTCTTTGGGATTCACGAAAAACTGCATCTCCATCTGCTCAAATTCACGCGTGCGGAAAATATAATTCCCCGGCGTGATTTCATTCCGAAAGGCCTTACCGATTTGGGCAATGCCAAAAGGTAATTTTTGTCTGGAACTGTCCAGGATATTCTTGAAATTTACATAAATACCCTGACAGGTCTCGCCTCGTAAATATGCCAACGAGGTCGCGTCTTCCACCGCGCCAATAAATGTTTTCATTAACAAATTAAAATTTCTCGGCTCGGTCAATTCCCCACCGCATTCGGGACAGACAATATCTTTGATACTTTTGGGCGGCTCTTTGTGCGCTTCTAGATCCGGTTTCATACTAACGGCTTCGAGTAAATGATCCGCCCGGAACCTCTTCTTACATTTCTTGCAATCCACCAAAGGATCAGCAAAGCTTTCCACGTGGCCCGATGCTTCCCACACTTTCGGATGCATGATGATCGCGCTATCCAAACCGACCACATCATCCCTTTTTTGCACCATCGCCTGCCACCAGGCTTTCTTTATATTGTTAATCAATTCCACGCCCAGAGGTCCGTAATCATAACAACTGCCAAAACCACCATAAATCTCCGAGGATTGAAAAACAAAACCCCGCCTCTTAGCAAGGGAAATCAATTTATCCATCTTAGTTAATTCTTTTTCTTGCATAAATAATGCTATTGCAGCAACCTGTCCCGAGCGACTTCGCTCACTCACTTACTCAACAGGCAAAAAATACTGCTTAACTACTAATTAATAAACTAGGCTGTTCCAAGCCGAGGGAACCCGTATTTATTTATTCTAACTTAGATTTTAATAAGTACTAGCCTAAACGGGATCCCTCACCCCGCAAACCCATGCGGGGCTCGGGATAGGTTTAATAACCTGATTATTTATTCTCAACCTGTTCCAGCTCTTCTTCTCTATCTCGTAACCAGTTGTCCCAAGTTGCTCCATAATGACCAACTATTGGATCATTCTGTTCATGACATCTAATCACGCCTTCTAGCCACTTTTTGGCACCCTCTATTTTTCCTTCTTTCAGCGCCTGCTGAAATTCTCCCGTATCCGCTATTCCAAACTCCGCTTTCAACTTAGCCTTACCCAATTCTTTATGTCTATCCCTTACCCAACCATCATTATACTGTAGAAAATGATCTCTGTTATCAATCACATATTGTAAAGCTTCTTTGGCTTTGGCTGGCTCTGTTAATAACAAAGCTTTCCAATCTGCTGTCGTTTTTACCTCAAACTTTTCAAACCACTCAGCCTGCGCGCTTTCTTTCATAAAGTTGCCTCCATTCTCAACTTGATTTACCCAATCACCCGGCGTTACCCCATATTTATCTCCCATATATTAAAAACTTATTTAATAATCTTTTTCTAAATCGTAATTCCTAATTATCCGCCTCTAATCTAAATATCTAATATTCTAGTGTTCAAACCTGCCCGCCATTCACCTGAGGCGACGCCAACGGCAGGCGGATGCTTTAATGATTTCATGCTTTAATGCTTTAATGACTTCATGCTCTACTTCCCTGCCAGATACCCAATCAACTGTCCCATAAAAGGCACTCTGAAAGGTTTTTCGTCTCCCACCACCTTGCCCATCACCTGCTTCATTTCCACTGCTTCGCCGGCTGATTCTGCTGCTTCGCCCTTGACCATGAGTAACCCTTTCTCTCTGTTTATATCTACCACTTTCTGTACCAATAAATTAGAATTATCTGTCATATCACTGGCATAAACCACCAAATCATTGGGTTCTATTTCTGTCTTGTCAACCAGCCCGCGCACCAAAACCAGATCATTTTTCTCCACTACCGGTGCCAAATTATCCTCCGCCACCACAACCAAAGGATATGGCGTCTTCAAAAAATATGCCAAAACCGGATAAATGCCCAGTCCCAAAACTGACAAAATAAAAACAAAAATCAAAAACCGGCTGGTTGCACCCATTCCTCTTTTTTTAGCCGGGGCTTTTATCTGCCAATAATCTTCTTTTTCTCCTTCCTCTCGATAAATATCCTCAAAAACTTTAAAAGTGTTATAAGTACTGATCTCTTCTATTTCTTTATTTTTTTGATTTTCCTTCATATATCTCAATTTTAACTCAAAACAGCAAACAAAGCAACTTGATTATTTCCAATTTGACATATTCCCAAAAATTGATATACTATAAAACAAACCAATCTAATAAATTCTGTTCATCCCGGAAAACCATGGGTTTTCTGAGGTTGGGCATATTTGAAAAAATAACTAATAAATTAATATTAGCGGCTGGTATATAACCCTTGACTTTCCCCTCTGGGGCAGCACTGGGGCCGCTAAAATTCATAGGCTACACTATGGCTGGTAAATTTGAAAGAATCAAGCCTCATGTCAATGTTGGCACTATCGGCCACGTTGATCACGGCAAAACAACCTTGACCGCTGCTCTCCTTTCTTATATCAAAGCGACTGGCGGTACGGCTCAAGACAAATCGGTCGACCAAATCGACAACTCTCCAGAAGAAAGAGAGCGTGGTATTACCATTGCTACTACTCACGTGGAGTATGAAACCGCCAAAAGACATTATGCCCATATTGATTGTCCTGGCCATGCTGATTATATCAAAAATATGATCACCGGCGCCGCCCAAATGGATGGATCCATTCTGGTCGTTTCCGCCGCTGACGGCCCCATGCCCCAAACCAGAGAACACATTCTCTTGGCCCACCAGGTCGGCGTGCCTTACATCGTTGTTTTCTTGAATAAAGTCGATCAGGTTGATGACAAAGAATTGATTGACTTGGTCGAAGAAGAAATCCGTGACCTGCTCAAAAAATATGAATTCCCTGGCGATACTACGCCTATCATCAGAGGCTCTGCCTTGAAAGCTCTGGAAGCCGCCCAAGCTGGCAACAAGGAAGATGAGAATTTCAAAGCTATTGGGGAACTTTTGAATAAATTGGATGAATACATTCCCGATCCGATTAGAACAACTGACAAGCCATTTTTGATGCCGGTTGAAGACATTTTTACCATTGAAGGTCGCGGCACTGTCGTTACAGGTAGAATAGAAAGGGGCATCGTCAAGTTAAATGAAGAAATGGAAATAATCGGTTTGAAAGACACCCAAAAAACGGTTGTTACCGGTATTGAAATGTTCAACAAACAGCTAGATGAAGGCCAAGCTGGTGATAACGCCGGTCTTTTACTCCGTGGCACCAGAAAAGAAGATGTTATGCGCGGCCAAGTTTTAGCCAAACCCGGTTCTGTTACTCCACATACCGAATTCGAATGCCAGGTTTACATCTTGAGCAAAGAAGAAGGTGGCCGTCATACCCCATTTTTCAAGGGCTATAAACCACAGTTTTATATCCGCACTACTGATGTCACTGGTGAAGTTATCCTGCCAGAAGGCACGGAAATGGTTATGCCTGGCGACACCATTACTTTAAAAGTCGTTTTGATTCATCCGATCGCACTGGAAGAACAGCAACGCTTTGCTATCCGCGAGGGCGGCAAGACCGTTGGTGCCGGTGCCATCACCAAGATTCTTAAATAATCTTCACCCCGCCCTTCGCGAAGAGCGGGGTTTGATTGTTTAAAAATTTTATTTATCTAATTATCATAAGCTCTTAGCCCATATGGTCGAAGTTAACAAAAAAAACAATATCAAGCCCACCTCAACCGAGGAGGATGTCAAACCAAAAATCAGAATCAAGGTAAAAGCTTTTGATCATAAAATCATTGATCGGGCCACCAAAACTATCATTGACACTGCCAAAAGAAGCCAAGCCCAGATCAAGGGCCCGGTACCCCTGCCCACCGAAAAGACCAAATACACTGTCAATCGCTCCACTTTTGTGCACAAAGATTCCCGCGAACAGTTTGAGATGCGCGTTCATAAAAGATTGATTGATATCTATGACCCCAAAGGCACGACTATTAATGACCTGACCAATCTGGCTCTGCCAAGTGGTGTAGATATCGAAATCAAAATGTAATTTTTGTCCTATTTGACAAAAAACATCATTTAGTGTAATTTAAAATAACAAAATAATAAATCGTTTAGGAAACCAAATAAGATCCCTGTTTGGGGAAACCATTTGCTGATTCTTAAGGCGAGGTAGAAAGAGATAATAATAAATTAGATAAGAGACTATAAAACTGACTCGATTTTATGTTTTATATCTGGTTTATTATGACCGGATTTTTGTTTTATACTAGCCTAAAATATGAAATTCATCCTAGGGCTTAAAAAAGGCATGACCCAAATCTTTTCCGACGAAGGCAACGTTACCCCGGTAACGATTATCGAAGCCAAGCCTTGCCCGATTGTTAAAATTAAAACGACCGACAGTCCGGACGGTTACAACGCCGCTCTTTTGGGTTTGCCTGGTGTTAAAAAGCTCAAAAAAAGAGAGCTTGGTCAAACTGGTGGCTTCGGTAATTTACAATATTTAAAAGAATTCCGCACTGATGAATTGGTTGATTTGCATCCCGGTGATAATATTTCCGTGGAAGCTTTTGCTGTCGGTGATAAAGTAAAAATAACTGGCTTTTCCAAAGGCAAAGGTTTTCAGGGTGTCGTCAAAAGACATGGCTTTCACGGTCACAACAAAACCCATGGTACCAAAGATCAGGTCCGCACTTCCGGTTCGATTAGTCCCTGCGAACCAGCTCGCGTTTTCCCCGGCGTCCGCATGCCTGGCCACATGGGCGCCGAAAAAGTTTCTGTAAAGAATTTAACAATCGCCAAAATTGACGCTAGCGCCAATTTGCTCTATGTCAAAGGTGCCGTGCCTGGAGCCAAAAACGGACTGCTGATTATTTCCGGCCCTGGTCAATTAAATGTCCTTCAACCAACTGCCACAACTGCTACAGAACAGCAACCAGCCACGATTGAAGCGGCTAATGCCGAATCACCCAAATCAACTGACAATCAAAACGCTTAATTTTTATGTCATACCCAGTCTACAATCAATCTGGATCTGTCGTGAAAGAAGTCAATCTCAATCCGGCTGTCTTTGATGTGAAAATTAATCCCGAGCTTGTTCACCAAACCGCCGTCGCCCAAATGGCCAATGCTCGACCAGTCTTGGCCCATACCAAAACCAAAGATGAAGTACGTGGGGGCGGCAAAAAACCTTGGCGCCAAAAAGGCACTGGCCGTGCTCGCCATGGCTCCTCTCGTTCTCCTCTCTGGGTCGGTGGTGGCGTCACTTTTGGTCCGAGAAACACCCGTAATTTTTCTCAAAAGATTAATAAAAAAATGAAATGCCAAGCTCTTTTCTCCTGTCTGACTGACCGTGCCAAAGACCAAGCTCTTATTTTAGTTGACGAGCTCAATCTGCCTGAATGGAAAACTAAAAATTTTACCCAATTAATTTTAAATTTGAAAGACGCTCTCAGATTATCTTCAGCTAAAACTAAATCCAGCGCTGACGACGATGAAAAGAAAACCAAAAAATCAACCACGACCAGAAAAGAAGACCTAAAAAATTACCGACTTTCTCTTTTGGTTGTCGCTGGCGCCAATACCAAATCCGTCTCCAGAGTTGCCCGCAATATCCCGGGCGTCAAAGTGCTTGGGGCCAATTCCCTGAATGTAATCGATATTCTTGATGCTAAAAATCTGCTTTTATCTGAAGACAGCTTGTCCGTAATCGAAAAAACTTATCTCCACTAATCATATGGCTTTATTCGGCTTAGGCAAAAACGAAAAAAATAAAAAAGAGACCACCACCCAAAAGGCTGACGATTTTGTGGTTGCAACCGATAATTCCTCCAAGCCAAATCGTGAAACAGAAAATAAATCCAAAAAATCTTCTCTGGTGCGCGTCCATAGTCTAGCCTACCACCAGCTGGTTCATCCTCTCATCACTGAAAAATCTTCCTTACTCGGCGCTTATAATCAATATGTTTTTTCTGTTGCCAAATCCGCCACCAAAACCGCTATCAAAAAAGCGATTGAAGATATTTACAATGTCAAACCGACGAAAATAATGATTGCTAATCAACGCGGTAAAAAGGTGCGTACCGGCAAAAACACCACCGGCTATCTAAAAAATTGGAAAAAAGCAATCATTACCCTGCCCGCCGGCCAAAAAATTGATGTTTATGAAGGTTAACTTATCTTATGGCTATTAAACTTTACAAACCAACTACCCCCGCCAGACGCCACACTTCCGTGGTCTCTTCTTCTGATTTGACCAAAAACAAACCAGAAAAAAAATTAACCCTGCCTAGAAAGCAGCTTGGCGGACGCAACCATAGCGGCCAAATCACCGTCCGTCATCGCGGCGGCGGAGCCAAAAGACGTCTTCGCGTTGTTGATTTTAAAAGAAATTATTTTGATCAGCCAGCCATTGTTTCTGCTATTGAATACGACCCCAACCGTTCTGCCCGCCTAGCGCTTCTGACTTATCCTCATGGCCAAAAATCATATATTATTGCCGCCAATAACTTGAAAGTCGGCGATCAGATTATGTCTTCTCGAGAAAAAATAGATGTTAAAATCGGCAATCGTATGCCCCTGGAATTTATTCCTTTGGGTATTATGATTCATAATATTGAGCTAGAACCGGGCGCTGGTGGTATTATTGCCCGTTCCGCCGGTAACGGCGTCTTGGTTCAAGCCGTGGAAGGAAAATTCGCTCAACTAAAAATGCCATCGGGTGAAATTCGCTTGGTCAAAAAAGAATGTTTAGCCACCATTGGCCAGGTTTCCAACCCTGACCATGGCTTGGTTAGATACGGCAAAGCCGGTCGTTCCCGCCACCGTGGCATCAAGCCGACCGTTAGAGGCAAAGCGATGAATCCCTGTGATCACCCCCATGGTGGTGGCGAGGGTCGTCATCCCATCGGCATGCCTTATGCCAAAACTCTTTGGGGCAAACACGCCCTTGGTGTTAAAACCAGAAAACCCAAAAAATGGTCCAATAAAATGATTCTTACTCGCCGCCGCGCCAGTCGCAAAAAAGTCAAATAATTTTTATAAATTCTTATGAGCCGTTCACTAAAAAAAGGTCCTTATGTGGATCACAAACTATTAGCCAAAATCACCGGCAAAAAACCGGCCGATCTTGGCATAGTCAAAACTTGGTCCCGTGACTGCACGATTACTCCAGAAATGGTCGGCTTTACCTTTGGCGTCCACAATGGCAAACAACATCTCCCTGTCTTTGTGGTGGAAAATATGGTTGGTCATAAATTGGGAGAATTCTCACCGACTCGAAAATTTATCAAGCATGGCGGTAAAAAACAGCGCGAGGAAGAACAAGCTGCTGCTGCCAAAGCTACTGCCGCTGCCGCTCCGGCCAAAAATGAATCTAAAAAATAATCACTATGGAAGCCTTTGCTAAATTAAGATATCTTAGACAATCACCAAGAAAAGTCCGCCTCGTCGCTGACGCCATTCGGGGTTTAGCTGTTTTGAAAGCTGAATCCAAGCTTAAATTTGCTCCGCAATATGCTGCGGTTCCGCTTTTAAAACTCCTGAATTCCGCTGTCGCCAATGCTGAACATAATTTTAAAATGAAAAAAGATAATCTTTTTATCCAAGAAATCCGTGTTGATATGGGCCCAGCTCTCAAACGTTGGAAACCGCGCGCTTTTGGGCGTGCCTCTGGTATTAGAAAAGAAACCTCCCATATCACCATTGTTCTTGGCGAATTAAAACCAACTGTTGATAAAAAAATCAGCCACGACGAAAAAGAAACTCGACTCCCCGCTGCCAAGATAGTCAACTCCCTCTCAGACGTTAAACAATCAATTTTAGATGATGAAAAAGATACCGAGCACGAACATGAGCATGAACATGAAAAAGAGGCCGGTTACGGGCAAAGAGGCCCAAAATCACCGGCCCAAAAAGGCAAAAAAAGATTTTTCAGCCGCAAGTCTGGCTAATAAATTATTAATTCATTTTCTTAGTTTTGCCCTTAGGGCACCCGCCGATGCAGAAAATAAAATTCTCCGGTGATGATAATTGGGCGGGCTTAATTTTTAATATATATATGGGACAAAAAGTTAATCCACGAGTTTTCCGCATCGGTACTACCAAAACTTGGAATTCCAAATGGTATTCGCACAAAAATTATGCTGCCAAACTGGAAAACGATGTCAAGATTAGGAAATTTCTGGAAAAAAAATTTAGAGAAGCGAGCGTGGACAGTGTCCTGATCGATCGGACGGCTGAGGCTCTTGAAATTAATATTTTTACCGCCCGACCCGGCATGATTATCGGCAAAGGTGGTGCGTCTATTGAGGAACTGAAAAATCACATTGCCAAAAAAATTATCCGAACTAATAAGGCTAAAATTCAAATCAATATCAAAGAAGTGTCCAAACCCAATCTTTCCGCAAAAATCATCGCTCAAAACATCGCCCTTGATCTGGAAAAAAGAATTCCGCACCGTAAAACTATGAAAAAATACATTGAGCAAGTGATGAAAGCTGGCGGTCAGGGCGTCAAAATTACCTGTTCCGGCCGCTTGGGCGGAGCGGAAATCGCCCGACGTGAAAATCTAGCCGAAGGCAAAATCCCCCTGCACACCCTCAGAGCTGATATTGACTACGCTCGTCTGGCTGCCCATACTACCTATGGCGCTATCGGCATCAAGGTCTGGATCTATAAAGGTGACGTCTTTAATACTGAGGAAAATAATAAATAAGCAATTATGTTGGCACCCAAAAAAGTAAAACACAGAAAATGGCACAAAATAGCCGGCACCTCCGGGGTCAAAGCTTCACGCTTGACCGATGTTTCCTTTGGTACCTATGGCCTAAAATCAACCGAAAGCTGCTGGGTTACTGCTCGTCAGATTGAAGCTGCCCGCCGCGTCTTGGTCAGATATATCAGAAAAGGCGGCAAAATCTGGACTCGCATCTTCCCGGATAAGCCGGTTAGCATGAAGGGGTCTGAAGTGCCCATGGGCAAAGGCAAAGGTGCTGTTGATCACTATGTTTTTTCTGTCCTGCCCGGCATGATACTCTTTGAAATGTTTGGTATTCCGGAAAAGCAAGCTCGGGAAGCCCTTATTATGGCCGGCCATAAATTATCCGTCAAAACTAAATTTGTCAAAAAATAATCACATGAATAATCAGGAAACAAAAAAAGAATCACTGGCTGAATTACAGAAATCGCTCGCTGAAAAAAGAGAGCTTTTTCGGGTTATGCGCTTCAAGGTCGCTCAGCGCCAGTTAAAAAAAGTCCACGAACTGAAAAATAACCGCCGCGCCATTGCTCGGTTGGCTACAATTATAAACCAAGCGCGGAAGAATCAATCAACTGACAAGTAATTATTATATGGCCACGACAAACAAAAAAAGAATTTTAACTGGTCAAGTGGTTTCCATCAAAATGGCCAAAACGATTGTGGTTTTGGTTGAACGTACTAAAATCCACCCCAAATATCAGAAACGTTATAAAACCAGTAAAAGATACAAAGTTCATAATGAAAAAGGTCTTTATAAACTCGGCGACAAGGTCAGCTTTATGGAATGCCGCCCCCTGTCTAAAGATAAAAGATGGCGTGTTTTATCCGCCTAATTAAATGATCTAATCCTATGGTTCAACATCGTTCCATCCTTAAAGTAGCGGATAATTCTGGTGCCAAAAGACTCCAGGTGATTAGAGTTTTTGGTGGCTACAAAAAAAGATACGCCCGCCTGGGTGATATCGTTGCTGTCGCTGTCAAAGAAGCGGAGCCACACACTCAAATAAAAAAAGGCACGGTTGCTCACGCTGTCATCGTCCGCACCAGAAAAGAAATCCGCCGGCCAAGCGGCATCTATATCCGTTTCGATGATAATGCTGCTGTTCTCATTGACAAAAAAAACAAAGAGCCCAAAGGCACTCGCATCCTTGGCCCGGTCGCCAGAGAATTACGTTCTCTGGGCTTTACCAAGATTATTTCTTTGGCCCCTGAAGTTTTATAATCCACCCTTATGAAAATTAAAATCAATGATACTGTAAAAATAATCACTGGCAAAGACCGGGGCAAAACCGGCAAAGTTTTACATGTTATCGCCCCTAAAAATCCCCAGGCCAAAGCCCGCATAGTCGTTGAGGGCCTAAATCTGAAATACAAACATGTCCGTCCAAAAAACGAGCGCGAGAAAGGGCAACGCATTATGTTCCCTTATCCCCTGAATATCTCCAATGCCGCTCTTGTCTGCTCCAAATGTGGGCAAACCGCCAAAGTCGGTTATCAAAAAATAAATAATCAAAATGAAACCGCCAAAAAGAAAATTATCAAGCAAAGAATCTGCAAAAAATGCAAAGCGGTCATCTAAATCCTAATCAACCTATGAATAGACTTTATCAAAAATATCAAACCGAAGTCGTCCCCAAATTGGAAGCTGATTTTAGTTACGTCAACAAAATGGCTGTCCCCAAAATCACCAAGCTGACTCTTAATGTGGGTATCCCTAGCGCCAAAGGCGAAACTAAATTTATTGAATTGGTGGAAAAAACCCTAGCCCGCATCAGTGGTCAAAAAGCGGTTTTGACCAAAGCTAAACAATCCATTTCTTCTTTCAAAACCAGAGAAGGACAGGTTGTCGGGGCCAAAGTCACCTTGCGCGGTGAACGCATGTATGAGTTTATTGATAAGTTGATTAATCTTGCCCTGCCTTCAGTTCGGGATTTCCGTGGCTTGAGCAAAAAAAGTATTGATATCAATGGCAACCTCACCCTCGGTTTCAAGGAACACCTTGCTTTCCCGGAAATCAACCCTGATGAAGTGGAAAATATCCATGGTCTGGAAGTCTGTTTGTCCACTACCGCCAAGAGTAGTCGCGAGGGCTTGGCCCTGTTCCAATATCTTGGTTTTCCTTTTGCCGAAAAAGATCCCGGAGAAGGCAAAAAAGATAAAAAAAGTAAACACCAATAAACTGAAAAGATTTTATGGCTACACAAGCACAAATTGCCAAAAGTAAAAAGAAACCGCTGTACTCCACTCGAGTTGTCCGGCGCTGTTGGCGTTGCGGCCGCAATAAAGGCTATCTCAGAAAATTTAACCTTTGCCGCATCTGCTTTCGCGAACTGGCCAATAAAGGTGATCTCCCCGGTGTAACCAAGTCCAGCTGGTAATTAAATTTATTAAACTGATTTATTGTAAAATATGACCGATCCTATCGCTGACATGCTAACTCGGATAAGAAACGCTCAAATGATAAAAAAAAGCGAGGTGGTTTTGCCATACTCCAAATTGAAAATGAACATCACAGAGCTTCTCGTCAAGGAAGGTTGGCTTCAAAGCGCAGAAAAAATTGAAGCCCTGACCGGCAAACTGATCAAAAAAGGCTCCACTGCCGGCCGTTTCGCTTCCATTAAAATTGTTTTACGCTATAGCGCCGATGGTCAGCGTCCTAAAATATCCAAACTGGAAAAAATCAGCAAACCGGGTCGTCGTGTTTATGCCAATAAGGAAAATATCCCTTATGTTCTCAATGGTAAAGGTCTCGCAATTATCTCCACTTCGCGCGGACTTTTGAGCGACCGTGAAGCGCGTAAGGAAAAAATCGGCGGCGAAGTTATCTGCCAAATTTACTAATCATACCTCTATGTCCCGCATCGGCAAAAAACCAATTACTATTCCCACCGGCGTTACCGTCACCCTCCTGGGACACGACTTCAAGGCCAAAGGCCCCAAAGGTGAATTATCATATCGTGTCAATCCTCGTGTTCAGATTAAACAAAAAGATAATGAGATTGTCTTATCGATTACCGACAAAAACAATTTAACCGATCGCGCCCTTTGGGGCACCATGAGACAGGTTGTCGCCAATACTATTACTGGCGTTTCCGTCGGTTATCGCCAACAGCTCGAAATCAAAGGCGTTGGCTATAAAGCAGAAATAAAAGGCCAAATCCTAGTGCTTTCTGTGGGCTATTCCCATCCGGTGGAATTCAAATTGCCGGTCGGCATCACTGGCTCGGTTGACAAAAATATTATCACCCTAGAATCTATTAATAAAGAATTGCTTGGTGAAACCGCCGCCAACATCAGAAAAGTTAGAAAGCCTGAGCCCTATAAAGGCAAAGGTATTAGATATATTGACGAAGTAGTCTTGAGAAAAGCCGGCAAACAAGTTAAATCATCCAGCTAGCACCCTCTAATTTTATTAAATATGAAAAAGAACTACCAGCAAATCAAACAAGCCTCACTCGCCCGCCGCCAGAAACGTGTCCGGGCCAAAATATTTGGCACTGCGGATCGACCCCGTTTGTCAGTCTCTAAAAGTCTAAAGAGTGTCTTTTTACAGCTGATTGATGACCAAACTGGACGCACCCTCATCAGTCTTCATAGTAAAACCCTTGCCCAAAAGGCTACCAAAACCGCCATTGCTTTTACCGCTGGCGAAAACCTGGCCCAAAAAGCCCTGGCCAAGGGTATCACTACCTGCGTCTTTGATCGCGGCGGCCGCCAATATCATGGTCGAATAAAAGCAGTGGCTGATGGCGCCAGACAAGGTGGTTTAAAATTTTAAGTAAATTGATTTAATCCTATGAATCCTAAAACAGAGCACAAAAATAATGGGCCGCGACCGCGCAAAAGAAAACCCGAGGAAGATTCCAACCTGGATCAAAAGCTAGTTGATTTAGCGCGCGTTACCCGCGTGACCAAGGGCGGCAAACGCATGAACTTTCGCGCCTGTATCGTCATCGGCGACAAAGCCGGGCAAGTGAGTTTTGGCGTTGCCAAAGGTGCTGATACTACCATTGCCATCAATAAAGCTGTCGCTCAAGCCAAAAAAAGAATGCTCAAAATTAATATTAAAACCGGCACTATCCCCTATGCCGTCCAAGAAAAATTTAAGGCCGCTGAAGTTATGATTCGCCCGGGCAGAAAAGGCCGCGGGATTATTGCTGGCGGCGTGGTCCGCATTGTTCTCGAACTGGCTGGCTATCGCGATGTGGTCGCCAAAATTATCGGTTCGCACAATAAAGTCAACAATGTGAAAGCGGTTTATTACGCTCTGAAAAAAATGAATCAATAATCTTATTCCTATGGCTCTCAATTTATCCAACCTAAAACCAGCCCCGGGTTCCAAACGCCGCGCCAAAACCATCGGCCGTGGCGGCAAACGCGGTAGTTATTCTGGCCGTGGCATGAAAGGCCAAAAAGCCCGCTCTGGTGGCAAAAGCGGCCTAAAAAGACTCGGCCTGCGCCAGCTCATGGAACGCACTCACAAACTCCGCGGCTTTCAATCATTGGTCAAAAAACCCGCCATTGTTTCTTTATCAATAATCAATAAAAATTTTCAAAACGACGATACTGTTTCTCCGGCCAGTTTGGCTGCCAAAAAGATTATCCCCAGCGCCCAAAACCGGGCCAAGGTCTTGTCTGATGGCCAGCTTAATATTAAAATTAAATTAGCCGACTGTCTCGCCAGCGCCGCGGCCGCCGAAAAAATCAAAAAAGCCGGTGGCGAGATCCTCTTGCCGGTCGCCAAAGAAAAAACCGTCAAAAAAACCGCCCCAGCAACCCAATAAGCCCTTTGGGGGCCGTTGTTTCTTTTATTACTACTAACCTGCCTATGAAATTTGCGGAAAAGCTAATCCGAATCTTCAAAGATCGAGAATTGAGAAAAAAAATCCTCTTTGTTCTCGGTCTTTTAGTTGTCTTCCGGATCTCCGCCCATATTCCCATTCCTGGCGTTGACGCCATCGCTCTAAAAAACTTTTTTGCCGACAATGAAGTTTTAGGACTTTTAAATATCTTTTCCGGCGGCGGCCTATCCAACTTCTCTATTGTCGCTCTGGGTATCGGCCCTTATATCACCGCTTCCATTATCTTTCAGCTTTTGGCGATGATCGTCCCCAGCTTGGAAGAAATGATGAAAGAAGGTGAATCTGGACAAAAAAGAATCAACCAGTACACCCGGCTTTTAACTGTTCCTCTGGCTTTTCTGCAAGGCTACAGCACTATCAAGCTCTTACAGCAATCTTCGCGCGATATTTTGCCCGTCCTGTCAACCGCCGACTATCTGACAATCATTACCATTCTTACCGCTGGCACCATCTTTCTGATGTGGCTCGGCGAGCTGATCTCTGAGAAAAAAATCGGCAATGGCATTTCTCTGCTTATCTTCGCCGGCATCGTTTCCGGCATGCCCTCAGCCGTCCAGCGCACTCTGGCCACTTTTCAAATGGAACAAATCTTGAACATCGCTGTTTTCTTGGTAATCGCCATAGCTACTGTTGCCGGTGTCGTCTATATCACGGAAGCGCAGAGAAATATTCCTGTTTCCTATGCCAAACGTGTCCGCGGCACCAGGATGTATGGCGGTTTTGACAGTCATCTGCCCCTCAAGGTCAACCAAGCAGGCATGATCCCGATCATCTTTGCGGTTTCTTTAATCATGATCCCCAACCTCATCGCCCAGTTGGCCAGTCGATCCAGCAACCACCTCATCGTTTCTGTGGCCGAATTTATTGGCCGAGCCTTCCAAAACCAAATATTTTACGGATTGCTTTATTTCTTTCTGGTTGTTGGTTTCACCTACTTCTACACGGCTGTTATCTTCCACCCCCAACAAATTGCTGATAACCTCCAAAAACAAGGTGGTTTCGTACCTGGCATGCGTCCCGGCCGCCAAACCGCTGAATATTTGGGTAGTGTCAGCAATCGTATTATGTTGGCCGGCTCATTGTCTTTGGGCCTCATCGCTGTTTTGCCTTTGATCATCGGCCCCCTAACCGGCGTCAGCAGCATGGTTGTTTCCGGCGCCTCGCTTTTAATCGTCGTTTCCGTGGTCATTGAAACCGTCAAACAGATTGAATCTCAGCTGGAAATGCGCAACTACGACGAATTCTAAATTGATTCAAAAAACCAAACTGTAACTTAAAAAATGCTTATTAAGCTCGCTTGCCCAATAAGCATTTTTTAGTTAATAAAAAAATACCCTGGCTTCGGCTCGGGTATTTTCTATTATAATAAAAATCAAATTAGACTTTCCTTTTCTACTCTTCAAACCCCCGGCTCTTGATCGGCAATTTGAAATAAAACGTCGTCCCCTCGCCCTCTTTGGACACAAACCACATTGTGCCTTTATGCGACTCTATGATCGCTTTGGCAATAAATAGGCCCAGGCCTGTCCCGCTGGTCTGCAGTTTCATGGTATTCTCCGCCCGGAAAAACTTTTTAAATATCTTCTTCTTGTCCTTGTCCGGGATACCTACCCCGTTGTCGGCGATACTGAAAATAATCTTACTATCTTCCCGGAAAATCTCCACGGAAATTGTCCCGCCATTCTCTTCTTTTATATATTTCACCGCGTTGGAAAAAAGATTTTCCACTACCATGCTGATTCTTTTGGGATCGACAAAAAGCAGAGGAATATTATCATCGCTTTTGATGCTTACCTTGATATTCTTTTTATCCGCTAAGGGTTGATTCTCTTGAATAATATTCTTGCTCAACTCCACCAGACTGACCTTCTCCGGGTGAATCTGGATACGCTTCCCCTCTATCCTAGAAATATCCAATAAATCATTGACCAATCTGATCATCCGCTGGTTGGAATCACTGATAATCTTTAGGTAATTTATCTGTTCCGGCGTCAAATTGGCTTGCTTGTTCTTTTGGGCCAAGAATTCCACATACCATTTGATAATCGACAGGGGAGTTCGAAGCTGGTGCGAAGCAATTGACACAAACTCGGTTTTCATCCGATTGGCCGCGGACAGCTGCTCCATCGCTTTAATGGCCATGCCGCCAATCAGAATAGTGATGCCAGCCACCAGAGACACGCTGCCAATCACAATAATCGGGTCATTATATTTCTGTGCCACAAAATAAGTGCCGATCATGGCGGTCATTGTCAAAACGCCCATTGCCACAAATAAAAAAGATGGGTTTTCCCAAAACTTTGTCTTTTCTACCTCGGCCGGTAGGCGCTCAGGCGAGGGTAGCCCCTCGCTACTCTCAGGCTTAATTGTTTCTTTTTCCATTTTTTTCATAACTGTAATTAGTATATCATATATTTTATTTTTGGTAAAAAAATGCTATAGTTAAATTGATCTTTAAATAATACTACGCCTATGAACCGCAAAAAAATACTCATCATCGAAGATGAGGCCTCGCTCTTATACGCCCTGCAGTCGCAATTGAGCGTCGCCGGGATGGAAACTATGACCGCCGCCGATGGCGAAAAAGCCCTGCCTTTAATCTTCAAGGAAAAACCGGATATTATTGTCTTGGATATTATCCTGCCCAAAATAGACGGCTGGGAACTGCTCAAAAAAATCAAAGCCAACAAAGCCACCAAAAATATTCCCGTCGTCATCATCTCCAATCTGTCCGATGATGATAGCCGCCTAAAAGGCTTGGAATTGGGCGCCAAAGACTATCTGACCAAAATTGACTATAGCATCTCCGATTTGGTAGAAAAAATAAAATCTCTGGCCTAATTATGAAAGTCTTGCTACTCTCCAATGATCTCGCCCTTCTGGGGGCCAAAACCAGCACTGGCGATACTGTCTCTCGCCACTGCGCTTATGGACAATTGATCGAACGATTGTCCATTATTGTTTTAGTAAAAAAAGGAAACTTTCAACCCCTGGCTCTCTCGCCCCGGGTCTCTAGCTATCCCACCAAAGCCTCTGCCTGGGCCTACTCTTATCCCAAAAATATCCTCGCCGTGGCTACCGACCTTTTCCGAGGCAATCACTACGACCTTATCGTTTGCCAGGATCCTTTCTTTACCGGCCTAGCCGGCTATCGTCTCAAAAAAAAATACGGCTCCAAGCTGCTTATTGATTTTCATGGCGACTTCTGGGCCAATCCTTACTGGCTTCAGGAAAATCCCTTGCGTCTCGGCCTCTTGGCTTTGAGCAAACTAACCATCAAAAAGGCCGATGCCCTGCGCGTGGTTTCTTCAGGTATCAAGAAAAAGTTACTTCGCGCCGGATTTGATCTGCCTATTGCTGTTATCCCCACCCCAGTCAATCTGGAAAATTTTAAAACCCCGGACAGCCAAGCTGTTTTGAGTATTAGAAATGAATTTGCCGGCCAAAAAATTCTGCTCTTTGTCGGTCGGCTCACCACCGAAAAAAATCTACCCTCCCTGCTCAAATGTTTCCAAAATGTAGTCCGTCATTACCCTCGGACCACTCTCCTTATCGCCGGCGACGGCCCGGAAAAAAGCCAGCTTGAAAAATTAATCACTGCCCGGCAATTGGCCAATAATGTCAAATTACTCGGACAAATAAATTATCAGGGGCTGTTAAATTACTTTCACGCCGCCGATATCTTTGTCCTGCCCTCGCGCCATGAAAGTTTTGGTAAAGTCATCTTGGAAGCTGCGGCCGCCGGCAAACCGACTGTCGCTTCCGCCACCACCGGCGCCAAAGAGATCATCATAAACGGACAAACCGGCTGGCTTGCCCCCGTCAATAATGCCAAACGCCTGGTGGAAAAAATAATCCTACTCCTCTCTGATGATAATCTCGCCCGTCAAATGGGCGCCAACGCCTACCAGCATGTTTGGCAAAAATACGACTGGGACACCAGCGTCAAAAATGTCGTCGCCTACTGGCGCGAAATCGTCGGCCAAAAATAATTAATCTAAAAAAATAATATGGATCACCTTCAAGTATCCAACCTAATTCTAAAGGGTGGCATGCCCTCTAAATCTCAAACTAATCAGCCTCCTGGTCAAAAATTTCCCGACCGGCTAAACCCCCAGCAGGCGACAACAAAACCTCGCCAGCGCAATTTTTTGGAAAGACTCTATAGCCAAACAAAACACCAAAAAAAATTCACCACTCAAGTCCTAGGTCTACTTGACCCAACCCTTAATAAACCCAAAAAATGACTCAAATTCTAAATCCGCTCCCCAGTCAGCCCAAAAAACAACTCCCCCAATAGTAACCCCAAAAACCTTTGAAGAATCCTTAAATAAACACGATTATCATTGTCTAACGCCCGATAAACGTCAAGAAATTATAAAAATGGTCAAAGAAAGTGGCCCCCACAAAATAGAATCTTGGCAGGCTAGAAACCTAGCCAAACAAATTATCAAAGAAAAAAATATTACTGAAGAATTCGCCCAAAAAGCTATCTATGAATCCCTCGGCCTACCAACCAAAAAATAATCTTACTATTTTATCATTCCCCCCAAAAACGGCCTCCCAAAGGGCCTTTTTGTTATAGTGCTTAAATGTTTATATGCTTAAATGTTCTTGTGTTTTTATATTCTTGTGTTAAGATGAGGCCATGTCTATCGCGCTCGTCCATGATTATCTCATCCAACTGGGCGGAGCTGAAAAAGTGCTCTCCAGCCTGGAGCGGGTTTATGCCAATAGCCCGATCTTTGTTTTGCTCTATAATAAAAACAAAGCTGGGGATATTTTTCCAGAACACAAAATCCATTCTACTTGGCTCCAATACCTGCCCTTGTCCCACCGCAACTACCAATGGTATTTGACGCTAATGCCTTGGGCCGCCAGCCGCCACCGCCTGAAAAACTATGACATCGTCATCAGCTCCGCCTCCTCTTTTGCCAAAAACATCCAGGTCTCCGAGGACTCCCTGCATATCTGCTATTGCCACACGCCCACCCGCTTTCTCTGGCACGATGCCGATTCTTATGTTGAGGAATTGAATTACCCCCGCTTCATCAAAAAAATCATCCCCTTATTTCTGCCGCGCCTCCGCCACCTCGATTTTCTGGCCGCTCAAAAAATTGACTATTTTATCGCCAACTCCCGGGTAGTCCAGGAACGCATCAAAAAATATTACCAGCGCGACAGCGTGGTCATCTATCCGCCGGTCAACACCGACTTCTTTGCTATTTCCAACCAGCCCGGCAACTATTACCTCGCTGGCGGCCGCCTCGTCGCTTACAAAAAATACGATCTGGCTATCCGCGCTTTCAATAAACTCGGCCTGCCCCTGAAAATCTTCGGCGACGGCCCGGAAAGACAGCGACTCCAAAAAATGGCCTTCAAAAATATTGAGTTTCTCGGTCCGGTCGATGACCAAATCAAAAAAAATCTTTATGCCGATTGTCTCGCCTATCTCAATCCGCAGGTAGAGGATTTTGGCATCACGGCTGTTGAAGCCATGGCTAGTGGCCGGCCGGTGATCGCTTTCGCAGCCGGTGGCGCTCTGGAAACGATCATCCCCGGCCAGACCGGCGAATTTTTTGAAGAGCAGACCTGGGAATCCCTCGCTTATCGTCTGCTTCGTTTTCAGCCGGAAAAATACCGCCCCGCGCTGATCAAAGACCATGCCTCGCAATTTTCTACCAAGCGTTTCGAAGAGCAAATTAAAAACTATATTGCCAATCTGACTCAAAATATACCGCAGCAAAAAATCTTCTCCATGAAAATATAAAAATTACTTTTATCTATTTGTTTTAATGTTTTAATGTTTTAGTGTTCTATGCTCTATGTTCTAGTATTTCTATGTTTTTGTGCTTTAATGTTTAAATGTTTAGATGTTTAAATGTTCTCGTGTCCTAATGTTTTAATGTTCTAGTGCTTTAGTGCTTTAATGATTTAATGTTCTAGTGTTTAAGTGTTTAAGTGCTTAAATGTTTAAATGCTTAAATGTTTAAATGCTTAAATGTTCTCGTGCTTTGATGTTTTTCTATTTTTGTGTTATAATAAAAACAATCAACTAATCAACCGCCACTGTGTCAGTAAATTTCTTGAGTCAACCCAAAAAAAAGACGCATCACTATTTCATCCCCTGTGAAGCCAATGGCCATAAGCCGCACCTGGTGCGCCACAAAAGCCTGAATTTTTTGAGTGGCTTAATTTTATTTGGCAAAATTCTTACCACGGTTCTGCTCTTTATCACTTTTCCGAGCCAAGCCGAATTCTCTACTGTCACTGCCAACCGCCTCATCGAACTCACCAACAAAGAACGAGCTGCCGCTGGTCTGCCTGTCTTTATGCACAACACCGCTTTGGATAACTCCGCCAGCCTCAAAGCCAAGGATATGCTGGCTAATGACTACTTTGCCCATGATTCTCCCGCTGGCATCACTCCTTGGGAATGGTTCAAGCAGACCGGCTACAACTATACCTACGCTGGCGAAAACCTCGCTATGAATTTTTCCGAAGCCGAAGAAGCGATGACTGCCTGGATGAACAGCCCGACACACAAAGCCAATATCATGAATAGCAATTACGCCGAAATCGGCATTGCCGTTGCCGTCGGCAAAATCAATGGCCGAGAAACAACTATTGTCGTCCAGCACTTCGGCAAAAGCTATGTTGGTTCCGGCCAAGAACAGTTTGCCAAAGGCTCTACGGCTGTCGCGCCGGCCGTAGCTGGTGTCACCGAAGTCAGCGGCGGCAAAACAGTGGAAGTCGCTTTCCAAGATACCCAGCATGGCCTGACCGCTACTGTTGTTTACTATGCGGAAAAAATCTTTCTTCTCCTTCTGGTCTTTGTCGCTATCAACCTGCTCCTGACTATTTTCATCCGCATCAAAATCCAGCATAAACCGATCATCATCCACTGCCTCTTCGTCATCGGCCTCGGACTTCTGGCCGCCTTTTATCATTTCCATTTCCTGGAATCAGTCGCTGGCGAAGCGATCAAAATTATCTAGCTTTCCTTAATAAATATAAAACGAACAGTAAGCGACCCCATCATAGATCCCAAAAACCAAAAAACTTTTAACCAGGAGGGACTCTGTATGCCTACTCAGAAAAGAACAAGGCACCCTAGCCATCAACAGCTTCGGGAATATGTTGAAGCAAATGACAAGGACGACAACCCTAAATTTTCTCGGCTCAAAAAACATTTGAGCAATTGTCACCGTTGTCAAAGAAGCCTCGATGACATTACCAGCTTGGATCATTCTCGTGGAAGAGGGGTATCGCCCGATGAATATTGGGAAAAATTTTGGCAAACATTAAAGGAACTTAACGGTATAAAATAAAACATGAAGGCGCCCAAAGGGTGCCTTCCTTTATTAAATTGATCCGCAGCCCAGGCTTTGGGTTGTTTCGCCTCCCTTACTTCTCTCTGCAGAAGATGAGATACATAGGTAACACCCATAAATTGCCCAAAGTAAAAGTTTTGGGTAAAATCAAAGGTTAATTCTAATGTATTTTATCTTATGAGAAATTACCAGGAACGCGGTTTAATATGTCTTGATCTTTG
>JAAZMX010000033.1 GCA_012798565.1 Candidatus Kuenenbacteria bacterium | reverse complement strand
GATAGAAAACGCTTTTATTTATACTTAAAAGAAATGGAATTTAGATTTAACCACCGGAAAGATGATAATTTGGCCAAGGTTATTAAAAAAATTATCAAAAAACATTACTAATTAATTGTCTGTTCTAGACAAGCACCTTTTTATTTACTTAATTTTTGCCTAAATAGTTGAATATTGACTATAAAATAACTGAACTCTTTCAGTAATGAGGAGTACTTAAAATTAGGCACTATAATTTTAGCCAGTTTATTATTCTTGCTCAAGTGTTCTATTAAACAATGGAAATCGCCATCACCGGAGACAATGATCGCTTGATTGTAATTAGAATATTCAATCATAGCGTGCAGAACCAACTCTGCGTCAACATTACCTTTTATTTTTACTTCGCCGTTATTCTTTATCACCAGTGTTGGTTTAAAAATACAAATATACCCGGCTTTCTGTAATTCAGTATACAAAAATTGATTGTTGGGCACATAGCCAATAAACAAAAAGGCTTTTTCTACCTTATATTTATCCTTTAAGAACACCCTAAACCTTGCAAAGTCAAGAACCCAACCCTGGCTTTTTATTCCCAGATTCAGATTCTGGCTGTCTATAAAGGCGTAATTTGTCTCGTTTTTATGCATAATTTTATAGTTTCTCTCTATCTTTATTCTACCAAATCTAGCCAAATCCGCCAGCCAGCGGAGCCACCAAAAGTGAATAATGAATAATGAATTATGAATTATGGTTAAAAACGGAGTAATGTAAATTGTATGTATGCGGAACCCAGGCTTTAGCCTGAAAATAAAGCAGCCTAAAGGCTGGGTTCCCCCATAATTCATAATTCCAGATTCCCCGGCCTCGCCAAGCGCCCGCTTCGACTCAGCGAGGCGAGAAGCGGGGCGGGCATAATTCAAAAAAGAGCGCAGTTTTCCACGCTCCTTTTTTATTCTGTATTGTTCTGTGTCTCTTTTGGCTCCGCGTCAGTTCCGTGACTTAATTACAGCTTCCGCTGCTGGTTGCTCCCGCCGCTTGTCCGCTCAAGGTTTTATCACAGCCAGCCACATCGTTATACTGGCAGAAATTCTTTCTGACTGTTTCCGCGTCAATGCCATTAAACGTATAGCGGTTATTGACCATCCAAGTCGGGCTGGCGCCGATATTCAGCTCATTGGCCAATTTAATATCTCCGCTCAAAAGACCCTTGCCCTCATCACCCTCGGCGCAAGTCTTGATCTTTGGGAACTTCGCGCCACAGGTGGTCCAGTCACTCTGGATATTTTTGTTGCGGCAGAGGATATAGTCCATGTAAGTACTCGGATAATATTTCATGGCGCACAACTCACGGATATTTTCGTCTACCTCACCTTGGCCATGAAGCGATTGGAAGGTTCCGTCAGCCTGTTCATTGGCGATATAGTGAACACTGAAATTTATATTTTTGCCAAAATTATCCAAAACTTCTTCCATGGCATTTAGCGCCTGAATTCCATAAGGACACTGGCTCATAATAAACAAATCAAGTTTTTTTGCCCCTTCTTCACGACAAGCGAGAAAGCCCTTGCAATCGGCATCGGCGCAGTCCATCTGTCCGTTATTGGTATCATCTTTGTCATTATCACAAATCTCTTTGGTTGGGTCAAAGCTGGCGCCAATATTCAGACTCAAAAGGTCGTCAGTTTCTTTCAAATATTTTTCCACCTGCGAGTAACCTTCGGCCTCCTTGACTTCTTTGGCCAAAAGCACCGCCGGCAGATATTTCAACTGATATTTATCATAAAATTCTTTGCCCTCATCGGTCGTGTAATCTTTTCTTTCAAACTTTATCTTGGGGAAAACGCCTTGCAACTGCTGTTCCAGGCTCGTGGTCTGGCACTCTTCAGCCGTGCAGCGGCTGTCACTCATGATATAGGCGGTGAATTCTTTATCCTGCGGCAAATCATCGCACACCTTGCCCGGCTTATTACCGGTTGCCTCGCACAGCGCCCGTTTGATGGCCGTTTCCGTTCTCTGGCCGGTGTATTGTTTGCCAGCGATATAGAAAGTCGGACTGCCAGCCACATTGAGGCTCTTGGCTTTTTCCAGGCTGGTGGTCAAAAGGTTATTGGCTTCCTCACCCTCAGCGCAGGTCTTTAGCGCACTGAAATCAACACCCGCTTCTTTGGCGCAAGATTCAAAAGTACTTTTTAGATCCTGATAATTTTTGTTCTGGCACTCTAGATAAGCCCAGAATTTTTCCGGATACTTGGCTTTGACGCATAGTTGATATTTATCGCCCTCCACCTCATTGACCCCATGGAGCGATTGGAATGTCCCATCGTTGTTTTTATTGGCGATATATTCCACGTTAAAATTTACCCGATCTTCAAAATTATCCACGACCTTGGATACCAATTGTTCTGCCTGGACGCCATAGGGGCACTGGCTCATCACGTATAGATCAAATGCCACGGCATCTTTGCCGCCGATTGTACTGCCCCCTTTGAGCTTCGTAGCTGCAAAGCCAAGCAGGGCCAAAAGGATGATTACGGCTGCCAGAAATATCACGCCCTTGCCCTTAGCTTTTGGGGCCTTGGCTGGCAGTTCTTTTTGTTCTCCTTCCATATAAATAACTTAGTTTGTAAAATAAATTTCCCCCAATCCGCTTGGGGATTTAATTATATTACTTTAGCATATTTTTCAAAAAACTCAAGACCGGCCACGAGTCAAAATAGTTGAAATAAATTAGCCCAAATTCTGGTCAAATTTTATTGGCAATCATTTTTTGGATAATCAATAGCGATAATACACCGAATAAATCAAAGAATAAATCGCCAAGAGTGTCAATTAGTCCAAGTTGCATTACCGGTAATCCATAGCCTTCGACCAAGAGGCGATCCCACGCGAACTCAAACGCCTCCCACAATATTCCAATCATTAAGACGAATAAGACTGTTTTTATTTTGCTATTTTTTACTCCAATTCGCCGGCATAATTTTATACTGATCAGCCCCGCGGTCAGCCCGCCGATCAAATGTAAAATTTTGTCATAAAATATCGTGGAATAATATAATCCTTGCATGCCAAAAATATGTAAAACCAGCAAACTCAAAATTAAAATAAATATTATTATCATGTTGGTATAATAATAGCAAAGAAAGGGACAAAACAAAACCGCCTGATAAATTTTCACTCAGGCGGTCTGCCGCGGAAACAAAAATGGCACCTGGCTTTTGTATTTTTCAAATTTCTCCCCAAAATGTTTTTCCAGCAGTTTTTCTTCCCGTTTGGCCTCCCAAATTATCAGGGATAACAAGGGGACAGCCAAAAAAACAAAAAAGCTACCCAAGGTCGTCTCAAATCCCAAGAAAAGAACCAGTGTTCCCAAATAAATTGGATTTCTTGAGATCCGATACGGACCGGTAGTTATTAACTGGTGGTTATGTTTTATTCCCCCAGTACCAGCCGTATCCCAGTTGCGCCCAAGGTAGAGCCTGGCCCAGGCCGAGAAGAATAACCCGCTCATAAAAATTACCAGGCCAAGCCAGCTCCAGTAGCCCGTCTCTCTTCGCGGGTGCCAAAAGAGTTGCCAATTCAAAAAGCCGAAACCAGCAGCATCGATGGCGACAAAAAGTAGTCGATGCCCCAAGTTATTTAGCTCTTTGATGCGCATATTTTTTTTATTTTTTATCAGTAAAAAAATTCTGATAAAATAAAAAAAATATACTCCCGCCGCTAATACTATTTTCATTTTTGCGTCTCCCTTTTTTTCTTTTTATTTTTCTTTTAACTTATCAGTAGAGATTAAGGTTGTCAACTATATGTTATGGTTCAATACCTTTGCACCACCCTATGAAATATGAATTTTCAAATCAAAACCCCAAACCGGGGGCGCATATGTGATGCTGCCTGCCCGAGCCGTTCCTGCCTCATCGGCAAGCAGGCGTGAATAGCGGGGTTCAAATCAATATCCAAGAGGGTGGGAATATCTCTATGTGGGGCATACCCCCGAGCCAAGCCTTGCCAATTTGGCCAGATGGAGTTAAATTAAAAGTAGGAGGAATTAATTGACTTTTAATTTTATGAAAGAATCAACAAGCCATCAAGCAGAGCTGTTTGATGAAATACCACCCGTAGAACCATCTCCAGCATCTGAAAAAGAAACAAAAGAAACCAAAGAACCCCCAAAGGAAATAACCATAAAATTACCTCCAGGCGCGGAAATAGATATAGAACCGAATTTAAGTGGACTATCTCCGGCAGAAATAGAGGAATACGAAAGATGTGCTGCAAGCGCAGCACAATTTGATCCTGGTGGTAATGAATTTACCGAAGCGGATCGGAAAGTGCTACAAGGATTGCAAGTTGGGAAAAAACACTAGAATTCAAAAAACACCCGCCGATTCGGCGGGTGTTTTTTGGTACGAACTCGTGGACGCTGTTCGAACCAATATTCAAGAAAGCAGGGAATATATCTATGTGCCTACAGTGTCAGATTTGGGTTATTAGTTGCTCCGCCAAGATAATCCAATTCATAAACCAACGCCTTTTTATAATATACTTGTTCTTTGCCGAAAAATTTCTCTAAGTCCCCATTTACTATATTAATATATTTATATTCTCGATCACAAAATTTTATTGGTCCACGGAATGGTTTGTCAGCGGGCACTTGCCTGAGCACCTTTCTCAAAAAAATATAAATATCATCAGCTGGTATTTTATCATTTAGAACTTTGCCCTTGTATTTCATTTGCCAAAGCAGTTTTTTGTTTTTAGACACCTCTTCTTTGCCCATAAATTCTTCATGCCCTTTATATCTATCGACATACTCCAAACGACCCTCCTTAAAAATATATTCCTTTCTGCCATTGGAAAGATTTTTGGCTTGATTTTCTCCGCCGGAAGCGTAGGTGGCTTTCTTGGCTTGTATTATAAATTGTTGGAGTTTAGCTATATCCATATGTATATATTAACAAAAATTTTATTTTAATCAAAAAAATACCGCTGGGATTGATAATCCCAGCGGGTTAGGTTAGTGTCTATAAAAACCTTTTAGCTCAATTTTATTTTGTTCGCAAAGACGTCGAGCTGTCTGTTCCACCTCATCCCAATACTGCTTACTAAAACCCTTTTGATAAGAGGCTAGAAAATCAGGAAAAGCTGATGATATAGTTTTGATAAAATTGTCCCAATCGCCGAATCTTTGGTTTAGGCTTTCTATCATCACGAAATCAACATTTCCTGCTAGTCTTGCCAGCATCTCAGTCAAGTCAGTTATCCCTGGTAAAACTGGTCCGATAAAAGCGTAGGTTTTAATGCCAGCTTTATGCAGCCTGGATAAAGCTTCTAACCGCCTGTCTGGGCTCACTGCTAGCGGTTCAATAACTTTTGAATACTTCTTATCAAGTGGGGTTATTGTTAAACCCACCTCGCAGTTTGAAATTCTAGTTAGAATATCAATATCACGTAGAACCAAATCTGACTTGGTCAGAATTGATAAGGGATATTGGTAGTGGACTAGAACCTCTAAAATAGCCTTGGTGATGCCATATTTTTTTTCAACTGGTTGATAGGCGTCCGTGACACTGCCCAAAAGTATTGCTCCTAACTTTGGGTTTTTTGTCAGCTCTTTTTTTAATAATTCGGCGATATTAACTTTAACATCGACGAACTGTCCACAGACATCTTTATTATGCCCGGTAAAGCGCCTCATAAATCGGGCGTAGCAATAGATACATCCATGCGCGCAGCCGATATATGGGTTTAAACAATAATCAACCTCTGGGAGGTTGCTCTTTGTTAAGGCTGACTTCGTTTTTATTTCTTTGATTTTCATAATATTGCCTATTGTTTAGTGATTCGACAAAACGGTAGTCTTTCGTGGTAGCCCATTTCTTGTCTGGCTCTCTTTAGTATATCATCAAAGGATTCTTCCGGTAACTTCCCGATAGAAAAACTACTCATTGGGGAACATTGGCCATTTAGTGCCCAAGCACAAGCAGAAACGTTGCCATCAGGCAATACGCCAACGGTTTCCATTGCTGCATGACAGGCATACTCGCTTTTTAGTATACACATAGAGTGCTGAAAAATAACCTGGGTATAGCCATTTAGCTTGCTCAAAAATTGCATGGCTTCCAGATATCTTTCTTTCGGTTGAACCAAATTATCCATTGAAATACCACGCCCAACAGGATAAAATTTTAGAACACTCCATGTTTTTACTTTGTTAGCGCAGAGCCATTGGTAAATTTTTAAAAGATTATCCTCGCCAATCGTGTGCTTGTGAAGGGTTGTTACCGCTGAGGCATTAATACCCAAAGGCACTAATTTTTTTATTGCCTTCATAGTTGCCACATTAAATCCTTTAGGCCTAAGGGGATTGTTTGTTGACGGAAGGTTGTCTAAGGTAAATTCGACTGTTTCTACCCTTTTTAAAATTCTTATCTTTCTTTTAGTTAAACCAGAACCTGTCATGCTAACATCAATCCGTTCTGGGGGCATAAGTGTAATTGCTTTTTCCAGGACCCTTATATCGTCTTCATAAAACAACGGATCGCCACCGGAAAAATCAATTTTAACACCTTGGGTGGCCAGAATTTGTAAAACTGAAATCTTTTCGTCAAAAGTTAGTTGCCGTTGATTTGATACTTCTAGTGCATGCTTACTTTCAGCGTCCCTCGGGTTCTTCGCGTGTATTGCCGCCACACAACAAAATGCGCAATTCCAAGGACAAACACGAGTCAAATTCCAGATGACATACATAATACCTCCTCCTCTTGTTCGTTTGGTAATTACCTTCCCTTTTAATTTTTTTGATTTTCATATTATATTAGCATAATTTCTAGAAAAGACAAGGCGAGCTATATAGCCGAAAAAATATCAATTTAGTTCCAACCTTAATTTGGGGTTACTCAAAAACCCCCGTAAAACGGGGGTCTAAATAGTCACATACGCTGTACAGGATTCGAACCTGTGACCTTCTCCTTAAAAGGGAGCTGCTCTACCAGCTGAGCTAACAGCGCATAACAAATTCAAAAGACAAAAATCAAAGGGCAAAAGTAAGATTAATCTATTTTCTTGGGCGAAGCTGGTCCAGCTGCCTGTCCCGCTTAAAGCCTATGAGTTTACTGTGATTTTAATAATCTTGTAGCCGTCAGGCGAGTCCGTGCCCCAAACCATTCTTCCCCACTGTTCAGCTTCGGGCTTTGGGCGGGGAGCTAACAGCGCATAT
>JAAZMX010000003.1 GCA_012798565.1 Candidatus Kuenenbacteria bacterium | reverse complement strand
GATAACAGGCTAGTCTTGCCCAAGCGTCCACAGCGACGGCAAGGTTCGGCACCTCGATGTCGGCTCATCGCATCCTGGGGGTGAACAAGCTCCCAAGGGTTTGGCTGTTCGCCAATTAAAGCGGTACGTGAGCTGGGTTCAGAACGTCGTAAGACAGTTCGGTCTCCTATCTACTGTGAGCGTTTTAAATCCTGAGGGACCCCTTCTCTAGTACGAGAGGACCGAGAAGGACGAACCGCTGGTGTATGAGTTGTCCTGCCAAGGGCATCGCTCAGTAGCTAAGTTCGGGTTGGATAAGCGCTGAAAGCATATAAGCGCGAAGCTGTTCCCAAGATTAGGATTTTATAGCCACCTGGTAGACTACCAGGTTGATAGGTGGTCGGGTGTAAGCCCCGTAAGGGGTTCAGCCTAGATCATACTAATTGGCTTTACGGATTCCTAAAAGTTTATATTGGAATTTTTTTCTCAAGATAAGATAATATTTTTTGAACAATTCACTTCAGAAGAGTGGTATTGTTCTGGTGCTTCAAGAGAAGGGGTTACACCTGTTCCCATCCCGAACACAGCAGTTAAGCCCTTCATCGCCGATGATAGTCTTTATTGGCGAAAGTAGGCCAGCGCCAGAACAGTACCACTCTTTTTTGATTTAATACAAATTACAAATAGCTCAAATATACAATATAATTTAAGTGTATTTTACCAAAAGAGGCGGGCGTTTTAGAATAAAAGCAGTTATTAATTAAGATTAAAAATATGAGAGACTATGGACCAGGAGCACAACTGGAAATAACTGAAGAAGAAAAGCAAGTGTGGCAGAAAATTAGTGATTTTATCAAGATTGACAGATTGGAGGATGATGGATTGGCTAGTGGGCTGGAAGTAGATGGTTTTGACTTAGGCAAGATAAGTGTGGCTGTAAAGATGGTTGAAAGAAAACCAGACATAATAATAACTATTGGTGAAGTATCGGCGGAGGGAAGGGCAAAATTGCAGGAAGCTATTGTTAATTTTGTAAGGATGAAAATAAGCCCGGAAGTGGAAGTAAAATTTCAGTAAAGTAATAATATAAAAAACTCGGCTGAAGGGCCGAGTTTTTTGGTGGGTGTTTAAGATTTTTAGTTCAACCCAGGGGGTTGAACCTCGCGGTGTCTAGAGGGCTGAACGTTATTAAGAGTTATTATTGTCGGGTTCTTTCCGCGATGATATTTTTTAATACTTCTTCAGAGATCTGCTTATCCATTAGTAGGAGCACTGTTTCCAGGAGTTCGAACGCGGTTGCAGCTTTATCTGTGAATTTTTCTGGATGATCGACTATCCCAATAGTATTTAATTGAAAGAAATTTAAATTTAGTCTATTAAGTACTTCAGCCAACGTCTGGTCGTTCGTTTCCTCAGCGGTTTTTTTTAGTGATTCTAGTGTCTGACATATTTTGTCTATTGATTCACCATTAAGCGTCTCGCGCGTAAAGAATGATTTGTTGCTCATACCATCATAAATTTCTTTTAATGACAGGGCTATTTGTCCTTTTTTTGTTTCTTCATGGTGGAATTCTGGGGAGATCATAGGATTATAAATTAGTTGATATATGACGTTAATTGATATTGTTATTTTGTGTTTAAAAAAAGGATCTTGTCAAGTTTGTTTATTTTTCCTCAAACACTTGCGCTTCAAAGGTGAAGATATCGGTAGAGCCATCAAGCCAGCAGGTGGCGGGGAGACCGGCTTTTTGGGTACAAAGCTCGGACATGAAAGTAGCCAGATCCCAGCCGGTTTCTTCGGCGACTTGGGGAAGAAAGACGCCGGAACGTGAGCCGGAGCGGATAATAACACCATGACGGCCGAGTTCTATTTCTTGACGAGGATCCGAAATTTTTTGCGGGGGAGTGAGGACAGAAATTTCTATTTTAATATCATTCAACTCATATTTTTCCAGAGACAAGAAGCGGGGATCTTCAAAGGCGGCGGCTTCAGCCATTTCCACAATAGCTTCGCCTAGTTCTTTGATGGGTTCAATCAAGCCAATACAACCACGAAGTTCCTCGTCTTTTCTCAAAGTGACAAAGACACCACGTTTTTCCGAGAAGATGGGATATTTTTTGTAATCTTTATTTTTGTCCGTGGTTATTTGGAAGGCTAGTTCTAAGGTATTTCTGGCAAGGGTGAGAGCAGAGATTTGTTCGGCGGGGGTTAAGAAATTACCACGATACCCCTCTGTCCCGCTCGAGCGGGACACCTCCCCTTGGTAAGGGGAGGAGAATACAACGGCGCCGTAACCGACAACGCGATTTTTATCACCATAATTCGGAGTATCACCGGAATTGGAATAATGGAGTTTGGTGCCAGCGAGATTGAGCTCATCTGCGATTATAAGGCCGATTTTGATGGCGGAGGAGCCACAGGCACAGGTGTCGAGGCCTGGTCGATTTTCAGCCAGAAGAGAGGCGAAGGTCTGATCAAAATTGTCAGCATTTTTGGTCAAAATTGAATCTATAATTTTGGTATCAGAATAGAGAGCATCATTATAGTTTGGGTAGTGTGACAGATCAGAGCTAATAATCAGTAAAATATTTTGTTCGAGCATCATTTTATTTAGTGAATCAGCCAAGGAGGCGAGGATTTTGTTATTATCACTATTAACCAAACCTAAAACTATCTGCCAACCAGGTTTTAGGGTTTTTTGTAGAAAAGGAATTTGGACTTCGAGTGAATGCTCAGGCAGGTGGAGGTCGTTATTGATAAAAATATTTTGATTAGCAGCGGCTAGGGACTCGTTTATTTTTTTAGCGACAGGGCTCTCGCCCAGTGGCGTGGCCACAGCGTCGCCGCCGCAAAGAGCTAGGCCAGACACAGGATAGTTGTGGCTAGAGCCAAGGATAATAACGGTGTCGTAAGATTTGGCAGCGACAGTTTGAAAAGCATGGGCGGCAGTAGCACCCGAAAAAATATAGCCGGCATGGGGCACAATTAAAATTTGTGGCTGGCCAATTGTGGCAGTCGTGGTGGCATTGGCTAAAAAGTCATCAATCATAACAGAGAGCTCGTTTGGATCAGCGGGGTAGAATTGGCCGGCGAAGGCGGGCTGACGGGTTATTTTTGGGGTAGCCATAGTATTTTGATTGTTAGTCGAGAGCTGGTCGGGGACGTGTTTGGGAAAGATTAAAATTAGAATAACAACGGCAATAATAATAAGAAAGGTAAATAAAATTAAGAGCTTTTTCATGAAGGTAGTTTAGCATTATTTGCGGGATTTGTTTATTTTTCTTGGAGTGGTAAACTAAAGATATTATGAGAATTGTTGCTGATTTACATATACATTCCAGATTTTCGCGCGCGTGTTCGCGGGATTTGGTTTTGGAAAAAATTGACGAAACCTGCCGCATTAAGGGGGTCAATGTGGTCGGGACAGGGGATTTCACTCATCCGGAATGGTTTAGAGAGATGAAGGAAAATTTAGTGGAGAAGGAAAAGGGGCTTTATGTATTACGCGGACCTCACCCCGACCCTCTCCTTGGCAAGGAGAGGGAGCGAGAGCAGACTAGATTTATTTGTTCGGTGGAGATTGCTTGTATTTATTCTAAAGGTGGAAAATGTCGAAGATTGCATATTGTGGTTTTAGCGCCCAGCTTGGAGGTGGTGGAAACTATTAATTCGGTTTTGGGAAAGATTGGCAACTTAAAATCTGATGGCCGGCCGATTTTGGGGTTGGACGTAGAAAAGCTGGCAGAAATAGTTTTGGAGATTGACAAAAGGTGCGCCATTATTCCAGCGCATATCTGGACGCCATGGTTTGCAATGTTTGGGTCAAAGTCTGGTTTTGACAGCGTGGAAGAATGTTGGGGGAAGATGGCGGACAAGATTTTTGCCATAGAAACAGGGCTGTCCAGCGATCCGGAGATGAATTGGCGGGTGAAAAATCTCGATCGGATGAGTATTATTTCCAATTCCGACGCCCATTCTCTGCCTAATATTGGGAGGGAGGCCAATGTTTTGGAAATACCCCCTTTGTCTTCCCCCCTTAGTAAGGGGGGAACTAAAGAAGGGTTGAGTTACGAGGAAATAATCAGAATCATCAAAGACAAGGACCCCAAAGAATTTTTATCTACGATTGAGTTTTATCCGGAAGAGGGGATGTACCATTTTGATGGACATAGAGAATGCGGGGTGAGCATGACGCCAGGCGAATCAAGGAAGAATAAAAATGTTTGTCCCAAGTGCAGAAAAGAATTAACGATTGGAGTTTTGAATCGAGTGGAAGATTTGGCTGATAAAAAAAGAAAAGAGGGGTATGTGGATAAATCAAGAGTGCCGTTTGTAAAATTAGTGGAGTTAGATAAAATAATTGCGGAGGCGCTGGGTGTTAAATCAAGGGCTTCAAAACAAGTAAAATTGGAATATGATAAGCTAATAAAAAAATTTGGCAATGAGTTTGATATTTTATTAAAAGAAGATTTGGAAAAAATCAAAGCAGAAAGTGGCGCAGAGATTAGCGAGGGAATAAAAAGAATGCGAGAGGGAGATATTTTTATTAAACCGGGATTTGACGGACAGTATGGAGAAATAAAGATTTTTGGACAGGAGAAAAATATAAAAAAACAGATGAGTTTATTTTTGTAAAATGATTTTTAAAAGCCAAAAAATTCCCCAATATTAGGGAATTTTTTTGGTTTCTAGAGATTCTCTAGAGATATCTAAAAAGAAATTATCTTCTCTTCTTGGCTGGTTTCTTCTTCGCAACTTTCTTGACTGTCTTTTTCGCCTTTTTCTTAGCGGCCATGGGTATCACCCCCTTTCTTTTGTAACCTAACCTTTCGCATGGGTGATTGAAAAAAATTTTCAATCGACGACGAGCATGGGAAAGGATTCTAACTTATAAAATTTACAAAAAAATATTTTTAGGATTAAGGAAAAATATTTTTTTGTAAAATTTTTTGAAGAAAAAAGTTATCCACAATCCAATTGATATATTAATTATAAAATTATTTAAGAAAAATGTAAATAGCAAAAAACAAAAAAGAGAAGGACGATAAATAAAAAACATTAATTTTTTGAGTTAATGTTTTAAAAAATAATAGACGGTGGAGCATATTAAGTTCCGTGCGAATTTTTTGATAATAATTTCAGTATTTGACAGAGGGGGCTAGTTAGTGATAAAGAAATTATTTTGAGGTTAAATTTTTATTAAAATCTTTTTTCAAATAAAGCTACTCTTTTTAAATTCTTTTTTTCAACTCATTTTTTGCCTCTTTATAAATTTTGAGTAGCCGGTTTATTTTTGATTATGGGTTTGAATACTTAAAAGCAAAATCGTTTGCTTTTAAGTCCTCTGCCTTGCTCGTATAAATTGGACTGTGCGAGAGTCGAACTGTTCAAAAGCAACACTGTTGCTCTTGAACCCTCTTTGCTTGTCCACCTGAGGCGGATCTCCGGTTAGGAGATAAAGCAGGCGCCCCGCCTGCCATCGCCATTGGACCGTACCGGGCTCGAACCGGTCACCTCTGCCTTGCAAAGGCAGCGCTCTACCAAATGAGCTAACGGCCCGATGGCCATGGCGGGCAGGTCTAATCAACCGAGCTAGCAGCCCAAGTGAAATTTCAGATATAACCAAGCAGATTATTTCAAACCGCGTACCATGGGTCCAAAGAAAGCCAGAAGTAGAGATTCACCGAGGCCACTGATGGTCAGAAAGGCGCCAATAATAATAAGGATACCAATCATTTTCCACATAAGCCGGGTGCCGCCATAAGTGCCCAGATAGTGTTCGGCTGTTTCATTGTGGCCAAAATTTTCTACTAAATAGTTACTATAACGGACAAGTAGAAAACCGACAACAATAGCTAAGAGACTGAAGAAATATTTCATATAATTTTAATGGTGGGCAGTATAGGACTCGAACCTATGACATCTACAGTGTAAATGTAGCGCTCTACCAGCTGAGCTAACTGCCCTTTGATTCGATGGGTAAATACTTGTCAGGATAAAACAAAGTTTGCGATATTAGAATGTTGATTGGTAGTCCCTAGGGGAATCG
>JAAZMX010000032.1 GCA_012798565.1 Candidatus Kuenenbacteria bacterium | reverse complement strand
TGATGATATTTCTTTTTCCAATCTCTCCGAGCTCTTTCTCTCCCTGCCCGCTTTTCATGATTTGATTCTCAATCCTTCAGCCAAGAGCCTGTCTTTGAATAACCTACCGCCCTCCACCACTTATCAGGTGACCAATACTGGTACGACTATTACTTTCAATAATTTGCTGCTCCGCCAAACCAAGGACGGCGGCTATACTACCTGGCAGTATCTTTTGCCCAAAAATTATAGCCACGACCGCGATCTCTCTGATGGTGACGCTGACGGATTGGATAATCATGAAGAATCCCTGCGCGGTACTGATAAAAATCTTGCCGACACCGATGCCGATGGTTACGGCGACCTGGCCGAAGTTCGGGCTGGCTATGACCCCCTCTCGCCCCTGAATGAAAAAATTTCCGCTCCGGAATTTATTTATGGCAAGGCTCGTTTGCAAACGCTGGAAATCGAGCAAAGAGAAGCCCAGATCCTCAAGCTAGAATTGACAAAACGTCTTGGCAGTGCTAGAGTTAGCAGAGCTCAAAAAAGCCTGGGCGCCCTGGTCAATGCCTATATTTACGGGCGCTACACCGTGGAGGAAATCGCTGACACAATTAAAAATGGCCCCCGCGCCGTGCATCCCTCCATCCCAGCCAGCGTCTGGCGGGGGAGTGAGAATTATAAAAAATATTTAGGAAATAAAACCAAATAAACTGAGAACTATCCAAAGGAGAGTAAGATGAATATTATAGGAAGCAATCCCCAATGCCCGTGTTTCCAACTTGGCGCAGAAGACATCAATAAGCAACTGCCCGCCAAGATTCTACGTTTTATGCCCGAGGGAACTAAAAGCGTTATTTTAGACATCTCGGCCTTTAACCGATTGAGTGAGGCGTTTGTACCGGTTCTCCTGGCGGTCAAAAAGGGCATTGAGGACGTCGGTGTCGAATTTAGGCTTTCTAATGTTTCTACGAAGGCCGAAATCATTAGCGCCCTTAGTGCGGCTAAACTCTTGATGTAGATTGCCCCCTGCTCATCGTCGATCCGCCAGCGTGAGAGATTTTTTCTCCGCTGGCGTTTTTATTTTTCTCACCAGTTTCAGGGCTGGTTCAATCTTTCAGATTGAACTAAGGAATTATAAATTAGTAGTCATTTTTCCGCCAGTTGAGTAAAATCAGCCCGCAGATTAAAGCGCCAAACACATGGTTCAACCGAGACGGTTGAACCAGCGGCATTTGACAAAAGGCAGGGAAGTGTTATGTTGAATAGAAAATTTAAAACAGAAAATAAAAATTATAACTTCAAAATTTAATTAAAAAGGAAGGACGACAACATGACGATTGATCTCGTTTCTAGCCCCGTTAACAGCACTGATGTTCAGGCGATAATACACACGCCCGGACTGGTTGAGCTCATCAAAGCCTCGCCATTTTTCAAAGTTGACTTTGTTAATTTTCATGAAGAGAAACTCAGTGAAGGTGCGCTCAAGGCACTATTTTTCCTCTGCGGGCAAACATTTACGTTGAATAAAGAACTGGTGTTTTTAAATGTTACCAGTGATAAGATAAGGTACCAGGTGTTGGGCGTCGTGATGGATTATTTATCACCAATTAAGAATTTCATATAAACCCAGAAAGGAGGCCATATGGACAAGATAAGAGTAATAGAGAAGAATGGGGTCACGGTGTTGATCCTGACCGGAGCAGTCGCAGAAGGCCAGACGGCAATCGCGCGGCTGGACTCTTTCGTGCAAGGATTATTAGCAGGCGGGGAGAACATCAAGGTCGTGGTTGACTTGAGCGGGGCTTATCACCTGACCTACATTGCTCGTGGTCTCTTGCTGTTCTGCGCATTGTCCTTACGCGAGAGGGGCAGGGGAAACCTGAAGCTAGCTGAGGTTTCGGGAACACTTCGTACCGAATTAGGGGATATGATCAATCTTATCGGTACCTACCCCACCGTCGATGAGGCCATCGTGGCTTTCGCTTCTCCATCGTCACCGACCACCCCGGCCACCAAATCCGCCTGACCGCCAGAAAAACTGGCGTCAAACCTGGCCGATCAGATTTCTCGATTGGCCAGTTTTTTATTTGACAAAAAATTAGCAAAAGAATAATTTTAAAGTAGACAAAAAAACACTGGGCCCAAAAAAGGAGGATTAACATAATGGCTATTTTAGAAATGGAAAAAGTCTCCACGTTGTCTGGCGGTGTCGGCCTATTTTCTCTCAAGGGCGAACTTATTTTTGATGCCTCCTCTTTAATTAAAAATATTATTGAAGAGGGTGGGTATACCAAAGCGGTTATTTCCCTTGATCTTCGTAAAATAAACGAGGAAGGCCTTGTGGGGTTGCTTTCTGCCGCCGTCCATTTTAATCTTCATAGCGGTGGTATCTGCTTGGTCTATGACCAAGTAACAATAAAGGATTTAATGCTTCGCGCCAAAATCGCCGACCCTCTTCCTAGTGTTTATGAAGGGCCCGGCGAAACGTTGGATTTACACTCTATTGCCGAGCAAATTTTTGCTGGCAAAACCTCTTAAAAACCGCCAGCTGGAACAAACCCGGCTGGCCTATTTTTTTAAGATATAGCTTGGAGCCAACAAAAAAGAACGCGTCAGTGGCGCGCTCTTACAGTTCGTAATGATATTTTAAATATTCCCTGTATACACAAATCGCAGCCCTGCTTCTCGCCCGATTTTTTGTGCTTCTAAAATTTTTTCCCTGCTGGTCGGGGGCACATTCTTCATCTGGTAGGTCGGATAAAAAGCGCTCACATGCCACGGCGTTTCCGTGCCCAATTCTTCCTTTATAAATTCCGCGATCTGTCGCAATTCTTTTGCGGAATCATTTTTGCCCGGAATAATCAGCGTGGTGACTTCCAGGTGAATGCCTAATTTTTTAATTCTAATTAAATTATCCAAAACCGGCTGCAGCCGCGCCCCGCAGATTTCCGCGTAAAATTTTTCGGAGAGTGATTTTAGATCCACATTGGCCGCGTCCAGATACGGGGCGATCAGCTCCAGTGTTTGCTCTGACATAAAGCCGTTGGTCACCCAGATATTCTTCAGGCCGTTTTTGTGCGCCAGCTTCATAGTGTCTAGTGCGTATTCGAGAAAAATTGTCGGCTCGTTATAAGTATAGGAGATAGAAGGCAGATGATTTTTCAAGGCCACGGCCACGATTTGTTCCGGCGAGATTTCCTCAATTCTTTTTTTCTGATATTCTTTCCCTCGCTCGTCATCGGTTGGCTGGCTGATAAAAAAATTCTGGCAGTGTTGGCAGTGGAAATTACAACCCAAAGTGCCAAAAGATAAAGTATAAGTACCGGGCAAAAAATGATAGAGCGGTTTCTTCTCGATCGGGTCAATAGCGAGCCCGGTTGACTGGCCATAATTTAAAACCAAAAGCCGGCCATTCTGGTTTTCCCGCATTTGGCACCGGCCTTTCTCACCCGGCTTCAAGATACAAAAATGACAGCAGGTATTGCACCGGACCGCTTTGTTTTTGAGCGGTTGATAGAGGAGAGATTCCATAGAAATGAAAAAATCAAATATCAAAAATCAAAATTTTGGTATCCCGCTAACGCGGGATAGATTAACTTTAAATTTTGAATTGTCATTTTGATTTTTGTTATTTACATTTTACATTTTTAAAAGCCACTATCCGTGGCTTTTAAGTGTTATTTTGCATTCTTCTTGAGTGTCTTGATGCAGCGGGTACAGACTTTCTTTCTTTCCCCGTCAATGGTTTTCACTTGCAGATTGATCAGTTTGCGCGTCAAGGTTTTATTATTGGCATGCGAACGTTGTACAAATTTTTGTGGGCCGCGGCCACAGAGATCACAGACTCGAGACATAAGATTAATATAAAAGTTGCTTAATTATTGGAATTATAATAACATAAATACATCATAAGTCAAGTTCCTGTACTAGACGGGTACATAGGTAACACATGGTGATATCTAAAGCTAAAGTTAATCGGTGGCAGATAATCTAAAGTTTGGTGTGGTCGTTCAAAATTGTAATGAATTAACCATTCTGTTAATTTTTGGTTAAATAGATTA
>JAAZMX010000031.1 GCA_012798565.1 Candidatus Kuenenbacteria bacterium | reverse complement strand
TAATCTATTTAACCAAAAATTAACAGAATGGTTAATTCATTACAATTTTGAACGACCACACCAAACTTTAGATTATCTGCCACCGATTAACTTTAGCTTTAGATATCACCATGTGTTACCTATGTACCCGTCTAGTACATTTGCTTGACAAATCTCAAACCCCGTGCTATATTGATCTCACAATGAAATAAAAAATGTCCGGCGTAGAAAATAGCTCTAGACCTTAAAACTATTTTCTATACCGAACATTGACAACCCCGCAAGACATTTCCTGTTTTGCGGGATTTTGTTTAAAGACTTGCCCCTTGAAAATAAATATCCAATACCTTTCAACGCCTGTTTTAAAATCTAGATCAGTTGTTGGAAGGGCACACTGGTAAAAGGAGAACCAGTGCTATCAGTACTAGGGATTAGTCCCCCAAAGTGACTTGCGCTTCCGTAAAAATTAACGCCACCAATATGTTTAAGGCGTTTTCCGGAGCCCTGTCCTTGGCGCTAACATTACTAGTGCTGAATTGGCTCCTTCCTGGGGTGTTTGAGCAACTGGTCGCGGCCATGTCCAAAATACTTACCGCGGTCAACCTAGGACTCGATGTCCTACTCACTCAAATGCCTCAATAAAAAATTTGGACCCACTGCTTTACGCACTGGGTCCTCTTTTTATAAAAAGTTTACCGCTTCAATCCCCCATGTCATCGGGGTCACTTCCAACCACAAGTTCCTGGTCGTCACCATCCACCGGAAATGGGGTCAAAAGATTAATCGGTTCTGAAACCAAAAATGTCATCGACCGGCTCGGGAACAGCGACCACCTCGTTTTCATAACGATATTATCACGGTACTCTCTGAACGGGATGGTGATAAAATCGACAAACAATTTAAAAACCAAGGTGTTTATTTCAGTCCGCACCGGGGGTAGTAATCCGTTGACCAACAAATTCGCCTCGTGTGGAGTAATTATCACTGGTTCTCCCCACTTGGGTTGCCTAGCCGGATCAATCTCAGCTAGTAATACCACAAAATCAAAATATGGTGTGGCCGCTATCTTCTTATGTTGTTGTGTGCTTATCGGCCACCCATCTAAACCGATTAAATGTACCATTGTCTTTTCCCTCCTAACATGTTCACTGCTTTAATTCTATGAATTATTTATTTCTGTTTATTGTTTATTTCTTTTATTCTATCAAATTTACTCCCACCTGCCGATAAAGTCAATATTCCATCCCCAAAAATACCCCGCCCGTAATACCTTAATTTATACATTATACCCAAAAAGAGCACCTCTCGATGCTCTTTTTAACTCGTTAACGCGTTAACTCATTATCTCTACCTCTCTAGCTTACATGAATAGTGGCAACATTACCAAAGTCAATGTAGATAATAGTTTGATCAACACGTGAAGCGACGGTCCAGCTGTATCCTTGAAAGGATCCCCCACTGTATCGCCAACCACTGTCGCCTTATGCGTATCCGAGCCCTTACCACCCATATTGCCCATCTCAATAAATTTCTTGGCATTATCCCAGGCTCCTCCGCCATTATTTAATACTAAGGCCATCAGAACTCCGGCAATCGTACCAACCATGAGTGTCGCCCCCACGGCTTCAGCTTTAAATAAATAACCGATCACTATTGGCGCTAAAACCGCCAGCACGCCCGGCGCCACCATTTCTTTCAGGGCACCTCTCGTGGTGATATCCACACACTTGGCGTAATCCGGTTTCACGCTGCCATCCATAATGCCCGGATTATTTTTAAATTGTTCGCGCACTTCATTAATAATATAATATGCTCCCCGGCCCACCGCTCTGATCGCCAAAGAAGAAAAAACAAAAACCAGAGCCGCGCCCAAAAATCCGCCCACGAATACGGCTGGCTTGGCCAAATCAATACTAGTCAATTTGGCGTCAGTCAAAAATGCTGAAAATAATAGAAAAGCCGCCAAAGCTGCTGACCCCACTGCATAACCCTTGGTCAGTGCTTTTGTTGTGTTGCCAACCGCGTCCAGACGATCAGTGATCTTGCGCACCGACGCCTCGGCCCCAGACATTTCCACGATACCCCCGGCATTATCCGTGATCGGGCCGAAGGTGTCCATCGCCAAAACATAGCCAGCCGTGGACAGCATGCCCATTGTTGCCACTGCTGTTCCATACCAGCCGCCACTGTCCAAGCCGGAAAGCTTGCCAAGATAATACGCTCCGAGTAAAGCCGCGCTGATCACCAATGCCGGCAAAGCTGTGCTCTCTAGCGCCACGGAAAAACCAGAAATAATATTGGTTGCCGAACCGGTCTGCGAAGACTCGGCGATTGATCTCACCGGTCGATATTTATACTCTGTATAATATTGAGTAATGTATAAAAAGGCCATACTGGTCAAAAGACCGATTACCCCGCAGGCCAGAAACCACAGCCAGTGGCTCGGCAAAAGCCAATAGGTCGCTATAGCAAAACCAACGAGAGCCACGATAGCTGTCACATAAAATCCGCGATTCAGTCCCTTCATCGGATCTTCCTCGCCTTTTACTTTGACCGAGAAAACTCCCAGAACTGAGGCGATCAAACCAAAGGCTCTGGCTACCAAAGGAAATAAAATTCCACCCAAACCAAAAACCGGATATAGCGCGATTCCGAGAATCATCGCCCCGATATTTTCCGCTGCCGTGCTTTCAAATAAATCCGCGCCTCTGCCCGCGCAATCGCCGACATTATCACCAACTAGATCCGCCACGACCGCTGGATTGCGGATATCGTCCTCCGGGATCCCGGCTTCTACTTTGCCGACCAAATCCGCGCCTACATCAGCTGCTTTGGTATAAATACCGCCGCCCAGTTGGGCGAATAATGCCACGAGCGATGCGCCAAAACCAAAACCCACTATTGTCAAAGGCGCGCCTTCCGGATTTTTTAATCCGCCATAAAGTACAAATAAACCTGCTACTCCAAGCAAAGACAAGGCTACAACCAAAAAACCGGCTACCGCGCCGCCACGCATTGCGACCTTCACCGCGGAATCAATATTTTTGGTTGCCGCTGACGCTGTTCTGACATTGGCGCGAACTGAAATATACATACCGATAAATCCCGCCAATCCGGAAAAACATGCCCCCACCAGAAAAGCCACTGCGGTTTTTAAACCCAAAGACACGTCACCGGAAAAAGCGTAAATACCAAAAATTATTACCGCGCCCAAAGCCGTGATCATGGCAATTGTTGTATATTGTCTTTTGAGAAATGCCATCGCGCCCTCTTTGATTGCTTTGGCTATTTCTTGCATTTGACTGGTACCCTGGTCTTGGCCAAGAACATTTTTGGCCAAAAGATAAGCCACCACCAAACCCAAGACACTGATAAAAAATACTAGGCCTAATTCCATAATATTTCCCCTTTTGCCAGCGCTCAATCCGGCTGACAATAATTTAATTAATAATTATTTACTTTTATTTCTTTGTTTCTTATTCTTCCTCTTTTTCTTTTTTGGGTTTAATTACTTCCTCATCTTCCTCTTCTTTACTTGATTTATCAGTCTCTGTCTGTGTTTCTTCGCTAACTCCCTTTTCTTCCAAAATGTCTATCCGCCAGCCAGTCAATTTGGCCGCCAGCCGTACATTTTGGCCTTCTTTGCCGATCGCCAAAGATAATTGGTCGGGGTGTACATACACTGTTGCTTCCCTGCCCTGATATTCTTCTTCAAGCCTAGCATTTTCCCCTTCCTCCGCTTTTTCTTTTTTTGCCTTTTCGCCGCCCTTGGTTGGTTTGGCTTGCGCTTCATGGACTTCCACCTTGATCACTTTAGCCGGTGACAAAGCCTTGGCAATAAATTTCTCCGGCTCTTCTACCCACTCAATGATATCAATCTTCTCTCCGCCCAGTTCATTGATAATTGTCTGCACTCTGGTGCCTCTTTGTCCCACGCATGACCCGATCGGATCAACATTAGATTCCTTGGTCATTACCGCGATCTTGGATCTGGATCCTGCCTCTCTGGCAATACTTTTTATCTGCACTGTCCCTGCCGCGATTTCCGGCACTTCCAATCTGAATAACTTTCTCAAAATCTCTGGATGAGCTCGCGACACCACGATCCTCGGACCCCGAACACTCTGCTCTACGTTTTTGATATAAAATTTAAACCGCGCGCCCGGTCGATAGTTCTCCGTGCGAATTCCCTCCTCAATCGGCATCACCGCGGTCGTATTGCCAAAATCCACCAAAACAATCTTGCCTTCCTGTCTTTGTACTGTGCCGGTCAAAAGTTCGCCTACCTTATCCTGATATTCCTCAAATACCGTGTTTCTCTCCGCCTCGCGCAACTTTTGAATGATCACCTGTTTGGCTGTTTGCGCCGCCATCCGACCAAAGTCTCCTGGTACTTGGAGTTCTTGGACCAGTTCCTCGCCGATTTTAACAGACTTCTTTATTTCCTTGGCCTCAGTCAGACCAATCATTGTTTTGGGATTAAATCTCTTGACCTCGTCTTCTCCATTCTCGCTCTCCTCTAATTCTTTTTCCTCTTCCTTTTTCTCCGGCGCGCTCGCCGTGCCCGCCGCGATCGCTTCTGCCAATTTCATTCTCTCCTCTTTTAATTTTTCATATTCTTCCTTGAGCTCATCCTCTACTACTTCTTTGATATCAAAAACCTTGAAACCCCCTGTTTCCATATCAAAATTGACTTTGATATTCTGCATTTTATTGCCAAAGTCCTTGCGGTAGGCCGCCCCCAGAGCCGATTCTATGGTCTCCACTACCGACTCCACCGGAATTCTTTTTTCTTCGCACACTTGTTTGATTGCTTGCGTTAGTTCTGATGCCATAATATTTATTCTTTATTAAGTTTATCCTGACCACGCACTGAGTTCTGCGGGGGAAGGATCCCGTCACAATCTGCTCTGGCCATGGGATCTTTCGCTTGCGCTCAAGATAAAATAGATAATAATCAATAATTAAAGCTAGTTTATTATCTAAACTAGCTAAAATCATTATATCTTATTTCCCCAAAACGGTCAAATCCATATTATAATAACCCACTACATTAGACGCTGTAAATCTTCCAATCTACCAAGCCTTTCTTTTGCGGTTTTATTCTCAAAACTCAAAATTTCATCGGTTATATCTTTTAATAATTTTGGATCAAACTCATACTTTGTCCAACCATGCCTTAAAGCTTGACCTTTAAAGGGTATTAATATCTCCCTAGTAATCTCTACTAAGCTAAATAACCATTTCATTCTAGTCGGAGTTTCGTGGTATCCGGGAATTATTGTACTTTTGACATGGTTTATTAAATTAATAATCAGTTCCACAGTCAAATCAATCGCCCCGGATTTCCATAATAATTCATTTATTTTTAGTTTATCCTTTAAATTTAATTGCGCATTTAAAGCTTTATACAAAAACTCTTTTTCACTTTTAACGAGTAATGGTGAATAAAACGCGACTAAATAAGCGATGTTGGTTTTCCCTTCTGTTATATCTGAATGGGAAATGCCTTTCATCCCTTTACTCATACCAGTCACTTCTTCTACAATTACATAGTCGCCCAAATCGTTGCGAATCATTTGGATAATGCCATAATACATTCCTGCTAAAGGGGACAACCTATCTACTTCTTTGGCATTAAAAACTTGTGCTTCTTTATTGCCAATCTGAGAAGCTAAGTCACCGATAGCCTCAAAAAACCCACCACAAATCCCATAAATTCTTTGTGAATATAGAGATATGGAGTCTTGGAGTTTGTTCTTCCTCAATAATTTTTTCTTTTTCTCGGAATCAAACGTCAAAACCAAATCTATTACTTGGCCTTCGTACATTATATGATTATAATTATTCATAATCGTCACCATTTTCAAAGCTATTGCTTGGTTTTCTCTAGCAATAATAAAACAATACTTTAAAGTCAGCAAATGACCAACAATGCCAGTAAAAATTGCATCCCTCCGATTAAATTTATTCCAGACTGTCTCTAGCTTTTGACGAAATTTAGAATTATCGAAAACATCATCTAAGGCATAAGTGTTCATCCAATTATACAATTCCACTATGGCACCAACCTGATAAGGGAAATTATTATCTTTAATAAATCTTTGCTCGCTGGTTAGATGATGAGTAACCAAATCATAAAGCTCATAAAATAATTCTGGTCTGACTTTTTTCACCCCACTATGTCTATCTTCTACTTTAATAAACGGCGGTTTAATAGAATGCTCCAGGCAATCGAGGATATGTTCTTCTTCAATATCCCAATTTTTTAAAATAGTAATAATTAATTTATTCACTTTTCCTTCATTCAAATTTTTTTTCAAATATTCCGAAATTTGCCTTTCCACTCGACAAACCAATAATGAATCTTTGTCTGATTTAAATTCTAAGTTTTCTATTTGTTTTAGATATCCAGTCACCT
>JAAZMX010000030.1 GCA_012798565.1 Candidatus Kuenenbacteria bacterium | reverse complement strand
GTTTTGATAGCTGGCACTTCAAGGACAAACAACTCTACTATTTTACTTGTTTGTCTATTGGTTAATTTGCTATTTAGTATTAACTTGCTTGTCATGTTTTAAGCATAAATGTTTATGCTGTTCTAGACAAGCTCCTAATATAATTATCTCACAATATAATAGAAAGGTAAAACAAAAACAGGGTTTTAAGCCTGCTTTTCCAATGAGGTTCACCTTCTTCGGGACTGTTTGCTTAACTTGAGCAAATATGACTACTTAAAAGTATCCAATTTTAACGGAGCTCTGTCGGATTTGTCCTGCATCAACTCTTTAATAATGTTCCTTTTGCTTTTTCCCAATATCAACAAGATTGTGGCGCTGATTATACCAAAAAAAGCGATGACCACAAAAAGAACATTGAAACCGAATTTATCAGCTATTATAGCGCCGATGGCGGCGCTCAAAGCCGTGGCAATCCCCACGCCGACATCTTCCAGCGACCACTCAAACCCGACAATTTTTTTATCAATATTTTTGGTAAAAATTATACGCCAAGCCGGAACCGCCATGGCATTGGCAAAACCATTAAGAGCTTGCAAAAAATAGATATGCCAGGACTTGGAAGATAGCGCGTAGAAAAGAGGAATAATGGCAATGAGGAATGTGCCGACCACCATAAACGAGTACTCGTCGGCTTCGCCTTTGATCTTATCCATCAAGCGGCTGATCGGCATAACCATTACAACCCTCGTAATCCAATAACAGGCGACCGCAAAACCAATCACCTCAATTTTATTCTCTATATTTTCCAAAACAAACACCGCGAATATGGGCGACAAAAGACCAACCGCAAAAAAGAGGAAGAAGTCTGACAGAATTAAATAACGAATTGTTTTACTTATTTTATTATTCATAATTGCCCTCGGATTCAGGTTGATGTAATATTTTTTCCACTTTTAATTTTTTCTCTCCCTTGGGAGTCTTAACGGAGATTGTGTCGCCGATTTTGCAGCCCAAAAGGGCGCAACCGATCGGGGAAAGTACGGAAATTTTCTTTTGACTAATATCGGCATCATCGGGAAAAACCAACCAATATTCCAGTTCTTCTTTGGATTCGCTATCTGAAAAAATCACCTGAGAATTCATGGTTATCACCTCGCCAGGCACAGCAGTCGGTTCGACAATGGTAGCGCGTTCCACTTCCGCCAACAGGTCTTGTTCGTCTTGACTGTAAAAACTTTTGGTGTGCAATAAATCAAGTAATTTTTGATGATCATTTTTGGTAATATAAATTGTATTCATAAGCGTATAATTAAAAAACAACCGGCTTGGCTTTCGGTTGTTTGGGTCAATCAAAGAAATACGAAAACAACCGGTTAAAAACCGTAAAAAAGAAAAATTCTTTGCGCTGATTTAATGATTTTCATATTTATATGATAATAATAGCAAAAACAAAGAAAAAAAGCAAGTTTTTGCTACTGGCTTACAATTTTAAATTTTTGCGAAAAGAATCAAATAATTATTCCCAAATTTCTGGGCGCATTTTGGACAATAGGCGTAGTGGATATAATAATCTTTGGCTTTTTTCCCGGTTTCCGCCAGATATTCATCCATAACTTTGATAAATTTGGGAATGGCATTATAGCCGCCGTCAAAAAACCGGCTGACAAAATTTCCAGAAATTACCACATTGTTTTCCGTTGGCACATCTTTTTCCACCGAGATGTAAATCTCGCCTTTGAATGGCGTTGGATCGCGAAATAATATCAAGGTGTCTTCTTTGTTCGGCGCGGCCGCTCCGGATTTCTCTACCGCCGTCCACATTCTGGATATTTTTTTGCCAATCATGGGTGGAAAAGGGATATGGAAAAATTCCGGAATCGTGTCTTTGATAAATTTTTTGTTGTTCCAAGTTAATGTTTGCTTATCCCATTTTTCTACGTTGAACTTGGGGCAACATTCTTGATTTTGATTATTGTTGTTCATAAAATTTATTATAACTTAATTATTATCGTTCGATTTGGCGGTAAATCAAATATAAATTTTATTTGGCTTTGCGCTACTTTTCCAAAATTTCTTTCAGCCTATCTATAAAAGCGCGCTTCCAAAATTTCATGGCAAACCAACCAATAAGAGGCTTGGCAATAATACGCAATAATGGCTCATGAATGTTGACTTGATAAATATAGTTAATTGCTGTGCCCTGCGGTGTTTCTTCCAGCATAAATTCTTCGTGTCCCGATGTGCCGAATTTCGGATTTTCATTATCAGAAACAAATCCTCTTTCAGGAATAATTTTTGTTTTCATTTTTACGGGGAATGTCCTGCCGAATGATTTTACTCGCGCGTCGATTTCTAAATGGTCGCCTTCTCGTTTCGTAATAATGAGCGAATCAGCAACGGCGGGAAAATTTTGGGGCATATTTTCAAAATCGGTAATAATATCAAAAACTCTTTGCCGGGGAGCTTTTATCACCCATGAGCCATTTAGTTTTATCTGTTTCATAAATTTTTATAATTCAAACTCCCAGCAAATTTCTTTTTGGG
>JAAZMX010000029.1 GCA_012798565.1 Candidatus Kuenenbacteria bacterium | reverse complement strand
TTAATCTATTTAACCAAAAATTAACAGAATGGTTAATTCATTACAATTTTGAACGACCACACCAAACTTTAGATTATCTGCCACCGATTAACTTTAGCTTTAGATATCACCATGTGTTACCTATGTACCCGTCTAGTACAAAGACTTGCCTTTTCCCAACAATTATGATAAGGTAAAATATAATATTAACCATTGTTTTATGACCAATCTGACCAAAGAATACGAATTATTCTACTTTCTGCCCATTGCCTATACTCCCGAAGAGGTAACTTCTACCCGGGAAAAAATAGCCGCCCTTATCAATAAATATGGCGGCACTCTGAACAAAGAAGAAGACCTGGGTAAGAAAAAACTCTCCTTTTCCATCAAAGGCGCCAGACACGGCTATTATTTTCTGGCTCACTTCACTTCTTCTACCAAGCAAATCTCTCAAATTGATCGGGAAATAAAACTCATGCCGGAAATTATCCGCCACCGCCTAGTGATTAAAGAAGACTATAAATTGCCCCATGTCACTGCTCCTTCTTATTCAACTGAAGAAAAGATTGATACTGCCTCTTCTGCGCCGACTATTCCGCCAGAACCAAAGGAAATCGAGACTGGCAAAGTTGATATGCAGGAACTAAACCGCAAAATTGATGAACTACTTTTAGAAGATATTTAAAAATTAGACACTAATTATCAATTATATGAATCTCAATCGTGCCATGCTTATTGGCAATCTCACCCGCGACCCCGAAGTGCGCACCACCCCGAGTGGCACCGCTGTCGCCTCCTTCTCTATCGCCACCAACCAAGTCTGGACTGATCCTTCTGGCAATCGCCAAGAAAAAGCTGAATTCCATAATATCGTCGCCTGGCGGAAACTGGCGGAAATCTGTGGCCAGTATCTTCATAAAGGCTCAAAGGTCTATGTCGAGGGTCGTCTCCAAACCCGTTCCTGGGATGACCAAACCGGTAACAAACGCTATATCACCGAAATCGTTATTGATAATATGATTATGTTGGATAGTAAGGGTGTCAATCGAGGAACTACTGGTCCTTCCGCCCCTCTACCACAAGAAGAAAGTACCCCGACCATCCAGGTCGACGAGACTGATTTTGGTCCGAGCGAAGAAATAAAAGTTGAAGAAGTACCCTTTTAATCCTTATGACTACACCTAAAAATTCCACTGACAAACATTGCTATTTTTGCGTCAACCAAATTGACAACATAAACTATAAAGATACTGCCACTCTACAAAGATTTATGTCCCATTACTGTCGCATCGTCCCTGGCCGTCGTACTGGACTTTGCACCAAACACCAACGCAAAGTGGCCACCGCCATCAAACGCGCCAGAGAAATGGGTCTTCTCCCGTTTGTCAGAAAATAATCAACATTTTAAAACCGCCCCGAATTCACTTCGGGACGGTTTTATCTTACTATTTATTTCTAATTCTCTCTTCCCTCATCCTCTTTCACCTTATTCCAAATTTTCCCCGCGATCTCCCGGGTTAATTTCACGTTCTCTTTCAAAAACCGCTTGGCGTTCTCTCGTCCCACGCCCAACTTGGTTTCTTCGTAAATAAAGGAGTTGCCCATTTTTTTAACAATTCCTTCTTCTACCCCGCGATCCAAAACATCAGCCGTCATGGAAATGCCTTCATTATACATAATATCAAATTCACAGGTCTTGAATGGCGGCGCCACCTTGTTCTTGACGATCTTGGCTTTGACGCGATTGCCAATAAAATTCTCTCCCATTTTGATCTGCGCTGCCCGCCGGAGTTCTATTCGCACTGAAGCATAAAATTTCAAGGCCATGCCACCGGTTGTCGTCTCCGGATTACCAAAAACTACCCCAATTTTTTGCCGAGTCTGATTTAAAAATATTACTGTTGTTTCTGTTTTACTGATAACCGCCGTCAATTTGCGCAATGCCTGACTCATTAATCTTGCCTGCAACCCCATATGACTCTGCCCCATCTCCCCCTCTATTTCCACTCTGGGTGTCAAGGCGGCCACTGAATCCACCACAATCAAATCCACGCCGCCTGAACGCACCAAAGTTTCTACTATCTCCAAGGCTTGCTCGCCGCTGTCTGGCTGAGAAATCAAAAGCTCATCCACCTTCACTCCGATTTTTTTGGCATAATCAGGATCAAGAGCGTGCTCCGCGTCCACAAATGCCGCCACGCCACCACTCCTTTGAACACTCGCGATAGCGTGCTGGGATAAAGTTGTTTTGCCCGAAGCCTCCGCTCCATAAATTTCTATAATTCTCCCCTTTGGCAACCCGCCGACTCCCAAAGCCAAATCCATCGACAAACAACCCATTGGAATCACCGGCACCTTCAACTTTTTTATCTCTCCGAATTTCATGATTGCCCCCTCCCCATATTTTTCCTTTATCTGCTCCATTGCCAATTCTGCCGCTTTTAATTTATCCCCCCCTTTTGCCTCCATCGATTCTTCTTTCTTGGGCATATTTCTTCAAATTAATTAATATTATATTCTATCTAAATTTCCATTTAATAGCCCTATTTGGCCGCTACCTTTTCCTCCGCCACCAATCTTCTATAAATCTCTGTTGCTCGTCCATTCTTACGCTTAGCTTCAAATTTAATTATATTTAATCCCTTATTCAAATTTATGTCAATTGTAAAAAATCCAGCCTTGTCTACTGCCACTTCTTCACCATTTATAGCCACCCAGGATTCATCTTCTACCTTACCCAAAACCTTGACTGCGCCGGAACTGATGACCATCCCGTCTTCTGGATACAAAATTTTCAAGCTCGGTGGCTTTAATAATGACCAAATCTGCATTCCCAAATAAGCTACCACCACCAACACGCCCGCCACAAGCGCTATATTCTTTAATATCTTTGGCCAACTCAAAAACCTAACCGGCCTAATACCAAAACGCCTTTGATCAATCCCTTCTGCCCAAAATGTTTGTTGCTTTATTTCTTCGCCAAATTTTTTTAATATCCCCTTTGCCTCTATTCCCAAGAAAGACGCGTAACGTTTCAAAAAGTTCCTAGCATAAATTTCTCCCGGCAATTTCTGCCATTCGCTTTTTTCTATCGCCTCCAAATATTCTCGCCCGATACCAATCTTTCTTTCTACGGAAGTCAAAGACAACCCCAATGCCAATCTGGCCTCTGTTAATTCCTCCTCGAGTGATTTCACTGCGATTATTTTTCTCTGTTGAAAAATTACCATAGGTCTCAAAAATTATATTTCTCTTCCTCTCTCTGGTCTTCCTTTATTTTCTCCTTTTCTTCGTCTCTCTCCTCTTCACTCTCCTCAAAATTTTCCTCCTCTAGCTCATCTTCTTCTCCCTCATTGCCGCTCTCTCCTGTTTCCGATTCATTCTCACCATCCTCCTCGCTGTCCTCGCCTTCTTCTGTCTCCTGGTCTCTAATCTCTGATTCCTGATATTCTGTTTCTTCCTCTTCTTCCCCCTCTTTTTCTTTCAATTCCTGATTTCTAATTCCTGGTTCCTGATATCTAATTTCTTCCTCCTCCTCCTCATACTCATCTTCATAGCTGTTCTCTTGTCTTTTTACCCCCTTGCTTGCTTGATCTATGAATTCCTGCGCCTCGTCCCGCTCCCCCTTCTTAATCAAAATCTCACGCGGTTTTGCTCCATCTGCCGGTCCGACTACTCCCTGTTGTTCCAATAAATCCAAAATCCTTGCTGCTTTCGCATAACCAATCTTCATTCTTCTCTGTAAATAAGACGCTGATGCCTTTCTCTCTGAAATAATCAACTCTCTCGCTTCTCCCAGTCTATCTTCACCCCCCTCCTCATCTCCACTCAGGACTACTCCGCCCAAACCCAAAGTATTCTGCTTTTCCGTCACCTCATCCAAATAATCAGGCGAACCGCTCCGCCGCAAATATTCTGTCACCTTCTCGATATCCTCGTCAGAACAAAAAGCTCCTTGAATTCTTTTCGGTTTTGATAATTCCGCTGAAGTATAAAGCATATCGCCTCTGCCTAAAAGTTTTTCTGCTCCGGACGCATCCAAAATAGTTCGGGAATCAGTCAAAGATGCCACTGAGAAAGCAATTCTGCCGGGGATATTGGCCTTGATCAAACCGGTAATAATGTCCACTGACGGTCGCTGGGTCGCCAAAACCAGATGAATTCCGACTGCCCTGGCCATCTGTGCTAGTCGGATCACCGCTGCCTCCACCTCTGCCCCAGCCATCGACATCAGATCTGCCAATTCGTCAATAATAAAAACAATGTATGGTAATCTATCATTCGGATGAGTCACATTATAGCTCTGAATGTTGCGCTTGCCAGCATGTGATAAAATATGAAATCGACGTTCCATCTCCCCAATAGTCCATTTCAAAGAATTAATAGTTTTCTTTACGTCCGTGATCACTGGTGTCAGCAAGTAAGGAATATTATCATAAGAGGTCATTTCCACCCTTTTGGGATCAACTAAAATAAATTTCAATTCGTCTGGTTGATTCTGGTATAACAGAGAAATAATAATGGAATTCAGGCACACTGTTTTACCAGAGTTAGTTGCTCCAGCCACGAGCAAATGTGGCAGTCTGGTCAAATCGGTAATACATGACTTGCCCGCCACGTCTTGTCCCAAAATAATCGTCATGTTTGATTTTCGCTCCTTGAATTCCTGCGATTCTAAAACCTGCCGCAAGGGTACAACCGCTATCTTTTTATTGGGCACCTCTACTCCCACCAAAGACTTGCCTGGAATCGGCGCTTCGATTCTGATCGGATGTGCTGCCAAGGCTAGAGCCAAATCATTTGATAATCCGATAATTCTTGACAATTTAACGCCATCCGCTGGTCGAAACGTGTACTGTGTCACCGTTGGACCAACAGAAATTCCTCCCATCTCTATCTCTATCCCAAAATGCGATAGCGTCTTCTTTATCTTTTCTTGGCAAAAAACAATGTCTCCGGCTGTTGGTTTGCCCGCCTTATCATTCAAAATGTTAGTCGGCAAAAAAATCTTCGGGTATCTTTTTTTCTCCTTTTTGGGCTCTATTTCCTTTTGTTCGCTCATCTCCTGATCTGTCGGTTCAACTTCCCCAATCTCTTTATCCTCCGGCTTTTCGTTTTCCTCCGTCTCCTCGACATCTGATACTTCCCGGCCACGGAAATCAGGCGCCTCTTCATCCAGCTCACTGGATAGCCTCTTTAGTCTCCGATAATGAAAAAATTCTTTTACTTTCAACCTGATCGTTTTTAAGGTTATTCTTTCAATCAAATTCTCCAGAGTTGTGTTAAATAATAGCAAAAGGCCAATAGTCATCATGGCAATCATCACGACCAGACTTCCCCATCTGCCCATGATACTCATCAATGGTGCCAAAATTAAATATCCCACATAGCCGCCGCCTGAGCCAGTTTCCAGCGATCTCCCAACCATTTCTGGCCGACGAATCAAATGAAATAAACCAGAATAACCCAAAACAGTCAAACCCAAACCCCACCAGTTGGCACTCTGAAAAAAATTCATCCTAGGATATAGAGCAAAATAACTTGTTAAGGCCAAAAGTATCGGAAAAATCCAAAAACCCCAACCAAAAACCAAGCGCAAAATATGATAAACTGAACGGCCGAAAGAACCGGCTAAATCAAAAATAGACAATAAGCTCAAAATAGCCAAGGCCATCATTAAAACAATAATTATACCCTTGCTTTTTGAGGGGGTTGAACCATCAAAATCGATTGTTTTTCCACGTTTTTTGGGCATATTAAAAATTTTATATTTCCTTTTAAAGAATAAAAACTGATTTGATTTACTCAGTCATAAGGCCCCCGGATACGCCTCCTTTTACCCCCATATTTTAGCATTTTTTAATCCAAGCGACAAATCAAAACCCTTTTATAAATCACACTCGAACCCTCCTCTCCTTTTTGCCTAATCGGCCTATTTTACCTATAATTAAATAGTAATAGAAACCCTGCCTCTCCCAAGAGATTCAAAATAATTTCTTAACTTATAAATCCTATGCGAAACCTCCAAATTAGTAAATTCATCTATTGGACACCTAGAATTTTGTCCATTATCTTTATTCTTTTCCTGGCCTTATTCTCCTTGGACGTCTTCGGCAATAACTATACTTTTTGGGAAACAGTTGTTGGCTTACTTATGCACAATATCCCCTCGTTTATTTTACTTATCCTTCTCCTAATCTCTTGGCGCTATGAAATTGTTGGCGGCGTCGCTTTTATCCTCGCTGGTCTTCTCTATCTATTCAGCCTCTTCTCCCCCGGTCATTTTGAATGGTATATGCTCTCCTGGTCTCTCTTGATCGCCGGCCCAGCTTTCTTGATTGGTGCTCTTTTCCTGGCCAACTGGTTCCAAAAGAAAAAAATCAATAGTTAGCTGGATAATTTCCCTCTTTCTTCCCCAAAAAACCGAGTCAGCGTTAAATGCGAGTATCTGGAGCGAGAAAGAGAAAATCTGGCCAGAGCGAGGTTGAGAAAATTATAGGGAGCGGAACTTTTGTGAGTCAGGGTACCCTATAATTTTCCAACGAGTGAAGGCCAAGATTTTCCTGGATCGCTCCATGCGAGCTAGTTTTCTTGGTTTACCTTTCTTTTACAAAAGAAAGATAAGGCATACTTTAAAGCGTTTAGGTGGGTAGACACGTTCCAGAGACAGAACCAGGGATGGATAGAAAACCACGAGCGCCAGCTCTTTTTCAACCACCCCTTTATCCCCTCCTTGATAAGGAGGGGAAAAATATTATTATTCAAAAACCACCCGCCGAATCGGCGGGTGGTTTTATAATTTTTACTGCGCTTCCACTGTTTCTTCTACACTCTCCTCTTCCTCTTCCATCACTGGCTTCTCTTTCTTGGTCAAATATGCGTCTTTGTCATATCCCGTACCGCAGGGAATCAGCTTGCCGATAATCACATTCTCTTTTAGCCCCCTTAAGTGATCAATCTTGCCGGTAATGGCTGCATCTATCAAAACCCTGGTGGTTTCCTGAAATGAAGCCGCGGACAAAAATGACTGTGTGGCCAACGATGACTTGGTAATACCGAGCAAAATTGTGTTCGCCAAAGCTTTTTGTTTTTTTAAAACTGCCATCTTTTCGTTTTCTTCATCTAAATCAATTTTTTCTATTACCTCCCCCGGTGAAAATATTGTATCTCCGGCATCCTCGATCAAAACCTTGGAAAACATTTTTTTAACAATCACTTCGATATGCTTATCATTCAAAGGTTGTCCTTGTGATGAATAAACATACTGAATTTCCTTAATCACATAATTCTCCACCGCCCGCTGGCCTTTTAGTTTATATAATTCAAATAAGTCCAATGGTCCGCTAGTTAATTGATCGCCTTTTTCCACTCTATCGCCGTTATTAACCAAAACTGCCACTCCGCGCGCCACTTCCATTTCTTTGATCACTGCCTCTTCTTTTATCACTCTAAGAATGTGCCGACCGTCACTTTCTTCTTCCACTGTTACCTTTCCGTCAAATGGCGCTCGGAACTTCTTTTGTTCACCAACCAAAACATCTCCCTTTTTTACCTTGGCGTTATTTTTAAACAAAATCTTGTCTATATCCTTACCTTGTACGTAAAATTTCTCTTCTTGAGTTTCTACCCCCTCAATCTTGATGGTTTTTTCCCTAGTTACTTCATTATGAGTAATCTCTACCATCCCTTCAACTGGTGCCAGAATCGCCGGCTTTCTGACTGGCCTGGCCTCAAAAATTTCTTCCACTCTTGGTAAACCTTGGGTAATATCACCGCTACCAGCCACTCCGCCAGTATGAAAAGTTCTCATAGTCAGCTGTGTGCCCGGTTCGCCAATGCTCTGCGCCGCGATAATTCCCACTGCCACCCCTTTTTTGACAATTCTATTATAGCCCAAATCCCAACCGTAACATTTGGCACAAGCTCCCCTCTTCGATTTACAGGTCAAAACCGAACGGATGCGCACGCTTTCCGGATCGGCCAACTCTATTTTTTTTGATAATTCTTCATCCACCACTTCGTCTTTTTTGGCCACCACCTTGCCTTTGGTGTCGCGCACATCTTCTAATAAAACCCTGCCTTTGATTCTCTTCACGATAGTTTCATTCATTTCTTGGGATTCCTTCTTGGTGATTTCTATCCCCCCTTCGTCGCCGCAATCATCTTCGGTTATGATTACATCCTGTGATACGTCAATCAATCTTCTAGTTAGATAACCAGCATTAGCTGTTCTCAGCGCCGTGTCGGATAAACCCTTTCTGGCACCATGCGTGGTAATAAAATATTCCAAAACCTGCATGCCTTCTTTGAGTGAAGCCTTGACCGGCAACTCAATCGTTTCACCGCTTGGACTGGCCATGAGCCCTCTCATACCCATCATCTGGGTTGTCTGGCCCCATGAGCCTCTAGCCCCTGAATTCATCATGGCAAAAACTGAGCCGCTCCTGTTCAGTTTAGCCTTACAAATGTCCACGATTTTATCTTTGACCCCAGCCCAAATTTCGATAATTTTTACATGTCGCTCATCATTCGTCAAAAAACCAAGATTATATTGATTTTCTACCTCTTCCACCTCTTTTTCTGCCACCAAAAATATCTCATGTTTTTCCGGTAGCTCCGGTAAGTCATCCATACCCCAAGAAATACCTGACAAAGTCACATATTTAATGGATAAATCTTTTATCTTATCCAAAAATTCTACCGCCTTCTCCGTACCCCGTGATTCCAAAACGCTCCTGACCAGATTTTTCAGTCCCCCTTTATCCATTTGTTTATTCACAAATCCGAGTTCTGGCGGCACAATTTTATTAAAAATAATTCTACCCGCGCTTGTTTCCACCAACCCTTCTTTGCCCATCCTTACCTTAATTTTCTCTTGTAATCCAATTATTTTCATTTCATAGGCTTGCAGCGCCTCTATTGCTCCAGGGAAAATCTTTGGTTCCCGGTCAACCACCTCATTAACCTCTGTTAAAAGATAGCAACCCAATACAAAATCCTGTGCTGGGGTAATAGACGGATCACCGGTCGCCGGTTTTAAAATATTCTTGCTCGCTAAAATAATCTCCGCCGCTTCCTGTTTGGCTTCTTCAGTCAGAGGTACATGCACCGCCATTTGGTCACCGTCAAAGTCAGCGTTAAACGGCGGACAAACCAAGGGATGTAATTGGATCGCCTTTCCTTCAATCAAAATCGGTTTAAAAGCCTGGATACCGAGCCGGTGTAGCGTTGGTGCGCGATTCAACATCACATGTGCGTCTTTCGTAATGCGCTCTAAAATATCCCACACCTCATCACGGTCTGATTCGATAAATCGGTTAGCGCTGCGGACATTGTGTACATATTCTTTTTTAATCAATTCGGCGATTATAAACGGCTTAAATAGCTCCAGAGCCATTCTCTTGGGTAAACCACACTCGTAAATCTTTAAATGCGGGCCAACCACAATCACGCTACGGCCGGAATAATCAACTCTTTTGCCGAGCAAATTCTGACGGAAACGCCCTTGCTTGCCTTTCAAAATATCCGCCAATGATTTGAGCATTCTCTTTTGACCGGTCGAAGCAGTCACCGTCTTGCCATGCCTGGCCGAATTATCAATTAAAGCATCCACTGCTTCCTGCAACATTCTTTTTTCATTACGGCAAATGACCTCTGGTGCTTCCAGCTCAATCAATTTTTTCAAACGATTATTGCGATTTATCACCCGTCGATAAAGATCATTCAAATCACTCGCCGCAAATCTCCCGCCATCGAGCTGCACCATGGGCCGAAGATCTGGTGGAATAACTGGCAAACTAGTAATTACCATCCACTCTGGTTTAATTTGATTTTTTATTAAAGCATTAAATAATTTCAATCTCTTGGCTAATTTCTTTTTGATCCCGCCGGTAGATTTTTTCATTTCTTCTTCCACTTGTCTCACGGTACCCCCCAAGTCTAAATCTTGTAAAATACGATGGACTGCTTCCGCTCCGATACCGGCATCAAAAATATGCCCATACTTCAAAGACAAATCCTGATAAGCGCTTTCGGAAATTATCTTTAGTGGTTTTAATTCTGCCAGTTCTTTTTTTGCCTTATCCATGGCTTCCGCCAACTCGTCTAGCACCTCTTTCTTGCTCTGGTTTAACTGGCTAATCAAATCCTCAGTCTTGGCTGGGTCACTACCCTTGGCTTGTTTGATGCGATTATTGAAATCGCCTTCAATCTGTTTTTTACGTGATTTATATTCATCATTAATCTGCTCTATTGTCTGCTGTTTTAATTCCTCGTCCACTTTCAAAATCACATAGTCAGCAAAATAAATCACTAGCTCCAACGCCTGGGGCGAGATATCCAAAACCAAACCAAGCTTGGAAGGAATACCCCGCAAAAACCAAATATGCGACACGGGTACCACTAGATCAATATGACCCATTCGCTCTCGGCGGACAATCGATCTGGTTACTTCCACCCCTCATTTGTCGCACACAATACCCTTATACCTAATCCTCTTATATTTGCCGCAATAACACTCCCAATCCTTGGTCGGTCCGAAAATACGCTCACAAAACAGACCGTCCTTCTCCGGCTTCTGGGTACGGTAATTTATTGTTTCTGGTTTCAAAACTTCGCCATGCGACCATTTGTGGATGGCCTCGGGCGAGGCCACTTTCAACCTGATGCTGTCAAAGTCTAAAACTGGTTGTTGAAATTCATTAAACATAATGAGGGTATTTTAATATATTTGAAAAATTACTTTTTTCAATCCTCTTCTGATTTTGGGGCCGAGGTCTCTTTTCTCACCGGTTCAACTATTTTAAATTCTCCTTCTTTATTAACGACCAGTCCTTCTTTTAATAATTCCACATCTAAGCATAAACCTTTTAACTCTCTGATTAAAACATTGAATGTTTCCGGAATATTTAATTTACTGATTGCCTCTCCTTTAATAATTGACTCGTAAGCCTTTGACCGGCCCGGCACGTCGTCAGATTTGATCGTCAAAATTTCCTGTAAAGTATAAGCCGCCCCATAAGCTTCTAGCGCCCAAACTTCCATTTCCCCAAACCTCTGCCCACCAAACTGTGCCTTACCGCCCAAAGGTTGTTGGGTCACCAAAGAGTATGGGCCAATCGACCGCTGATGAATCTTATCTTCAACCATGTGTATCAATTTCATCACATAAATGTAACCAACCGTACTCAAATTTTGAAATGGTTCACCTGTTCTGCCGTCAGTCAAAAGCATCTTGCCGGTTCGGTTGTAACCGAGCTTCTCCAACTCCTCTTTTATGGTTTCTTCTGGCACCCCGTCTAGCGGCGGCGTCACCACCTTTATTCCGCGATCGTGAGCTACCAAGCCCAAATGAGTTTCCAAAATTTGCCCCAAATTCATTCTGGAAGCGACACCCAAAGGATTTAAAATGATATCCACTGGTGTCCCATTGGGCAAACAAGGCATATCTTCTACTGCCACCACTCTGGAAACTACGCCCTTATTTCCATGTCTGCCAGCCATCTTGTCTCCTACCTGGATCTTCCGCATATGAGCGATTGAGACCTGAATCTGTCTTATCACCCCGGCTGGTAATTTATCTCCCGCTGCTCTGGTAAATGTTTTGATGTCCACCACCTTGCCATGCTCGCCGTGTTCTAAATATAACGAAGTGTCCCTAACCTCTTTGGCTTTTTCTCCAAAAATCGCTCGCAATAATCTCTCTTCGGCAGTTAGTTCCGTTTCTCCTTTTGGTGTGATTTTGCCCACCAAAATATCACTGGAAGAAACCTCCGCTCCAATTCTTACCACTCCGTCTTCATCAAGATTTTTTAATTTCTCTTCACCGATATTAGGGATGTCTCTGGTTACTACTTCCGGTCCAAGTTTTGTTTCGCGGACGTCAATAATATAGTCTTCAATATGAATGGAAGAAAACTTGTCGTTATGTACTAATTTTTCTGAAATCAAAATAGCATCCTCGTAATTACCGCCCTCCCAAGGGATAAAAGCGACTAACAAATTCTGCCCCAAAGCCAACTCTCCTTGATCACAAGCCGATGAATCAGCCAAGACGGTCCCCTTTTCTACTCGCTCTCCTTTTTCTACTATCACCCTCTGATTTAAACAGGTAGATGCGTTCGACCGAACAAATTTTACTAAATTATAAGTTTTTATATCGCCATCATCACCCAAAATTTCAATTTTATCCGCCTGAACATTGAACACCTTGCCCTTGCCTTCAGCTACTAATACCTGTCCAGAATCAGTCGCTGCTCGTCTTTCAATACCCGTCGCCACCAAAGGTGCCGCTGGGCGGACAATCGGCACCGCCTGTCTCTGCATATTGGTGCCCATTAGCGCTCGAACCGCATCATTATGCTCCAAGAAAGGAATCAGTGATGTACCAATCGATACAATCTGATTCGGCGCCACGTCCATATAATCAATATCCTGTACTTCACCCAAAATCGGCTCCCCTTCCTTTCTGACAGCTGCCTTCTCTTCTGCAAAATAGCCATTCTCATTGATCGCTGTCGTGGCCGCTGTAGTTGTTGATTTTTCCTCGGCAAAAGCGTCCAAATAAACAACCTCGTTGGTAACTCTTGGCTTGTTATCTGCGTCTCTTTCTATTTTTCGATAAGGCGTTTCGATAAAACCATAATTATTTACTCGCGCGTAAGATGCCAAATGTCCGACCAAGCCGATATTTGGTCCTTCTGGCGTCGCGATTGGGCAGATCCGGCCATAGTGAGTGCGGTGTACGTCTCTCACTTCAAAACCTGCTCTCTCTCTGGACAATCCGCCTGGTCCCATCGCTGAAATTCTACGCTTGTGTTCCAGCTCAGCCAAAAGATTTGTCTGATCCATAAACTGTGACAGCTGTGATGACATAAAAAATTCCTTGACTGCCCCCATGATCGGTCTGGCATTGATCAACTGCGCCGGATTAATATTACTGATATCTACCGTGCTCATTTTATCCACGATTGCTCTTTCCATTCTGGCCATCCCCAAACGAAATCTGTTTTGAATTAGTTCACCCACTGCCCTAATACGTCTATTCCCTAAATGATCAATGTCATCAGCTTCTTTTTGATTTATATTCAATTTAATAATTTCTTTCAAAATATTGACGAGGTCGCTCTTCTTAAATATCCTGTTTTCCCTGTTCAAAGGACAATCCTCGCCAAAACGCTGATTGAGTTTATAGCGTCACACCTTACCAAAATCATAACGGTCAAAATTAAAAAACATCGAATGAATCAAAGACCGCGCGTTCTCGGCTGTCGCCAAATCGCCCGGTCTGATTCTCTTATAAACTTCCTTCAAGCCGTCAGCTTCCGTTTTGGCCGTGTCTTTCTCCAGAGTGGTATCTATATATTTAAAGTCTGGTAAAATATCCACATCGCGAAACAATTCTTTTATTTCCAGTTCGGTAGTAAAACCAAAAGCCCGCAAAAGTGAAGTAATCGGCACTTTTCTTTTGCGATCTATCTTGACTGTAATCACACCATTGGCGTTTGTTTCTATTTCCAACCAAGCTCCGCGATTCGGAATAATTTTTGCTCCATAATACCTCTTACCCATAATGTATTCTGAAGTAAAAAATACCCCCGCTGAACGAATCAGCTGAGAAACAATCACTCTCTCTATCCCATTGATAATAAAGGTGCCGCGGTCAGTCATCAAAGGAAAATCAGCCAAATAAACTTCCTGCTCTTTGATCTCGTCTGTTCTCTTGTTGACCAGCTTAGTCTTCACGCGCAACGCTGCCTCGTAGGTTGTATTCCGCTTGCGCGCCATCACTTCATCAAACCTCGGCTCATCCAAAAAATAATCAGAAAAATAAAGCTCTAAATCGCGACCGATATAATCGCGAATTGGGCTTACCTCTTCAAAAAGCTCTTTTAATCCCTCTTTTAAGAACCACTGATAAGAACTCTTTTGACTTTCAATCAAATCCGGCAAATCATGCACATCATGCTTTTTGCCAAAGTAGAACCTTTCATTTTTTGAATTCGCTGTAGCCATGAATTTTATAGATAATTTATGAACGACAAAAAATGTACACAAAAAAATCCCTCGGCTACCCTGTTGTCATGAGCCGATTTTTGCGTATTAGAAAATATTGATATGTAATTTTATATTCTGCCTCAAAAACATTGATATTTTGGGTAAGCCCATCCCTCAAGGCAGGTGTGGATAAATAAAATATTTCTTTATTTAACAATATCACTATCCCCTTTATATGTCAAATATTGGACAAAAATTTGAAAAAAAATTAATTTTAGTGTATATTTATCTCTATAAGTGGGTTTTCTCCTCCCCTCAGACGAGGGGAGGGTAGGAAGGGGTGTTGATTTTATCAATATTTACCAGCACCTCCCCCTACCCCCTCCTCAACTAAGGAGGGGCGTCATTCCTAATAAATTCGTTAAAAACTAACCTTTTATTGGGATTTTGGATTTGAAATTTATTTTCGATTTTGAATTTTGGATTTGGAATTTCTGTTTTGCCCTCGTAGTTCAATGGATAGAACACCAGCCTTCTAAGCTGGTTATGTAGGTTCGATTCCTACCGAGGGTACCAGATCAATTTTCAAGGCTCTAGACTAGCACTTTCCGTGATATAATGGAAATATATGCTAGCACAAGCCAAAATTTCAACTTTTAAAATTAAAAAAATAATTAAATGCTTTTGTCTTGATT